>NZ_CP073588.1:1210909-1513636 GCF_021560015.1 Shewanella vesiculosa
TGAACTTTTTCGCTGTATTCAAAATTCATTACTGTATCCTTTTACCCGGTAATAACGACGCTAATCGCTGTGGTAATGAGCCTAGACCCACTGACTGAAGCGATTAACTCAACGACATTAATGACTTCTTATTAAACGGTTTAATTTCATCAATGGCGTTGTGCTGGATTTTTTTTTAACCCACTGAGGATCAACTAATAGCGCCCGCCCAATGGCAACTAAATCAAATTCATCATTGTTTAAGCGCACTAATAACTCATCAATACCGGTTGGATTTGAAGTACCCGATAAATCAGCATTGCCCTCACCGATAAAATCAGCATCTAGGCCGACATTACCCACAGTAATCACCGGCTTGTTAGTTAATTTTTTAGTCCAACCAGCAAGCCCAAGATCTGAACCCGCAAATTCTGCAACCCAAAAACGACGAGTACTGGCATGGAAAATATCAACGCCAGCATCACTTAATAAACCTAAAAATGTATCAAGTTCTTCAGGTGTTTGGCACAACTTGGCGTTGTAATCTTGTTGTTTCCACTGCGAAAAACGGAAGATAATGGTAAAGTCATTACCCACAGCAGCGCGGATGGCATTCACGATTTCAACACCAAAACGGGTGCGATTTTCTAATGAACCACCATATTTGTCGGTGCGTTGATTGGTCCCTTCCCAGAAAAACTGATCAACTAAGTAGCCATGAGCGCCATGCACCTCGATGGCATCAAAACCGATGTTTTTAGCATCGAGCGCGGCTTGAGCAAATGACGCTACAACGGTGTCGATATCGTCTTGGGTCATGGCAACGCCGTTAGCAGCACCAGGCTTATACAAACCTGAAGGGCTATAGGCTGGTGCCTCTTTATGTGGACCTATACCTGACTTTCTTACCGAACCCACATGCCAAAGTTGAGGCGCAATTTTGCCGCCAACAGCATGCACTTCATCAACAACATGCTTCCAACCTGCTAAGGCTTGGTCACCATAAATAGCTGGCACATTCTCGTATCCATTCGCCCCTTCATGGGAGATAAATGTCCCTTCAGTGATAATCAGGCCTACATCGCCTTCGGCGCGTCTACGGTAATAGGCTGCTACTTCATCATTAGGGATATAATTAGGGGAAAATGCTCGAGTCATTGGCGCCATCACGGTCTTATTTTTAAGTGACAATGATGCTGTGACAAAGGGTTCAAATAATCTATTTACACTGGTGTTTTTGTCGCTATTCATATTTGCTTCCTAGCGTTAATTGATGCTTTATTTTTATGTTGTTTGTCTTATTTAGCTGGCTTAAGCGTTTGGCATTGAAGTCTGCTTGTGTGTTAAGCAGTTAACCAATCAAATAACCGCCATCAACATTAATCGCTGTACCTGTGGTGTAGCTTGATGCATTTGAGACTAAATATAATACAGTGCCGGCCATTTCATCAGGTTGTGCCACGCGCTTCATCGGTACGTGGTGCATCATTTGTTTAAGAATGGCTGGGTTATCAACTAAAGCAGAAGCGAATTTAGTGTCGGTACCACCGGGTAATAATGCATTTACGCGAATATTAAATTGGGCGCACTCTTTAGCAAAAGCTTGTGTCATTGAGATCACTGCCGCTTTAGTAATAGAGTAGATACCTTGGTAATCGCCCGGGATCACGCCATTAACTGACGCGACATTGACAATAGCGCCACCGCCACTGTCTTTCATTAATTGCGCGCCCTTAGTCGACATAAAGAAATACCCCCGAATATTCACATCAACCGTCTTTTGAAAGGCAATTAAATCGGTATCGATAATGTGACCAAAATAAGGATTTGCCGCCGCATTATTGACTAAAATATCCAGCTTGCCATGTTGCTGTTTGATTGCAGCAAAGATTGAGTCAATTTGATCTAACTCGCCAATATGACAAGCAATGGCTTGTGCACTGCCGCCTGCGGCAACAATTTCATCTACCACGGTTTGGCAGGCTTCAAGTTTTCGGCTTGATACAATCACATGAGCACCATACTGGGCTAATACTTTAGCAACACTTTCGCCAATACCACGACTGGCTCCGGTGACTAAAGCAACTTTCCCTGTTAAATCAAATAAATCGCCCTTGTTCATGTTATTTCCTTATTATTTTGTGTTAATCGTTTTCGAGTTAATAGCTTCGAATCAATTGTATTCGGGTTAAATTGTTATATTGGTTTTGCTCGCTGAACTCAGCGAGTAAACAGAGGCTGTTGATAGCGTCAGTCAATATTTACGTTACTCCATTTGAAGCTTATTTTTAAACGTGTAACGGCACTTAAGTTTACTTGTAGGTGATCCACTCATCACCAGCCTGCTCTAGATGGCTATAGTTATTAAAATAATCCACGCTCAGCATATTTTCCGAAAACAGCAATTTGGTCACGCTGGTATTTCTGGTTTGTTGATTAATTGCTAATGTTTGTTGATCGTTTAATTTTAATATGTGCTGGATGATCACTGAAATGGTACCGCCTGAGGTGAACACTAAAATATCTTTAGACGGTTTAGGTTCATGGTTCACCGCACGTAACTGGCGTTTATGACTCAATTGCTGTTGAATAATATCTTGCAATGCACGAATACAGCGCGCCTGAAACTGCGGCCAACTCTCTTTATACTCATGATGGTTATCGCCTGAAATCCAGCGTTTAAGTGCTTGATAAAATTCTTGCTGCAGTGCCTTATTGGGCTCATCCAGTTGGTTTAGCGCGTCATTCATTTTGGCAAAGTTATTCCACTGGGGATTGTATTGCTGCAAAATCTCGACATGATCAAACTCATTAAAACCCGAGTGGATAACCATAGGCGTGGTCTCACCTTGGTATCCATTGACGAAGTGAGTTAACGTTTGGCCGTGACGCAGCAAGTCGCCGCAATAAAACTGACTCGGGGCCCCTCTTGAACGCCAATACTCGCCCAACAATCTCGCCTGCTGGCTACCTTTGTTTGATAATTGATCGTAATCAGTGCTGCCAAATGAGGCTTGCCCGTGTCGAATCAAATAAATTGCTGCCATGTCGTGTCTCTGACTGAGTAAAAGAATGATGACTCAATAGGTAAACAATGAATCGTTGCTAACTTGACTGTAATAGCAGCCGTTTATCTGCTGTATCACATCGTTTATTTGATTGTCATAACGGTCATTTTGCATGCGTTTTACGCTATATCGAATCTACTTGACTATGCTAATGCCAACATCTAAATTGAACAAATGAATAGTTCTAATACCCTACTATTTATAATTTAAATAGTATGCCCTTCTTAGGTGGTGTTAATGCACAGTAAGGGATCACTGGAGTAAATATGAAAATTGATTTGAATTTGTTTGTGGTGTTTGATGCAATCTATTGCGAAGGTAATATCACTAAAGCGGCATCGGTATTGAATCTATCCCAGCCGGCTGTGAGTCACTCGCTGGGTAAATTACGCACTCATTTTGATGATGCTTTATTTATCAGGCAAGGTAATGAAATGCGCCCGACTCCGGTGGCAAAGAATGTAATAGATGATGTGCGCGAAGCCTTGCACCAATTACAAGTATGTTTAGTGCAATCTAGACAGTTTGAGCCATTAACCTCACGCAAAAGCTTTTCATTATCCTTACACGGTTCTTTAGAACCTTACTATTTGCCTATCTTGCAACAAAGCTTGTCGTTAGAGTCGCCAGCAATTAATTTAAGCAGTAATAAGCGAGTAAGACGCACAGAACTTGAAAACAAGCTGGCCAGTGGCGACATCGATTTGGCCATTGATACCTTAATCCCTGTCAGCAACAATATTATGCATACGCAATTAGAGTTAGATCAACTGGTTGTTATTGCACGTAAAAATCACCCTGCTATTACAGACGCACTCGATTTAGAGACTTATTTGCGCCTAGAGCATGTATTGGTGTCATCTCGCTCAACCGGGCCTAGTTTGGAAGATTTTGAACTGTCACGTATCGGTTTACATCGTAAAATATCCCTACGGTGTCAGCATGCGTTATCGGCGTGTAGAGTGATCTTAAATAACGACATGTTACTGACATTACCGAAAACGGCCGCAGCCATGTACGGTCAAATGCTTGATATCGCCATTTACCCCATGCCAGTTGAATTACCCGATATTGGGGTGCATTTATACTGGCATATTAATGTCGACAAAGAGCCAGCGAATAAATGGCTCAGAAACAAAATGATTATTGCGGCAACAAATACAAGAATCACACCTTAATCGAAATCCATAATGGGTAAAAAAACAGCTGCAACTATAAGCCGACTGACATATCCTGCTCAACATAGTAAACCGATAATATTATCCACTATGTCGAGCAGCTTAATCGCTACACAGGCATGCCCCTTGGGCCACTAACATCAAACATTATGAGAATAATGAGTCGAATTTTACGCGCTTAGGCCATCACTTTTGTCGGTGTAACGTGCTTCTGAGCATCCGAAAGCTGGTTATGTAAATGCGAAGTATCAGTGGCTTTAGCTAAAGACAATTAGGCTATGTTATCTAGACGTGGGATCGTTAAGTATTAATAAATAACAGCAAAATAATTATGATACAAATTAGCCAGCGAAGAGTGAGATTAATGTAATCATCCTTGATTACATTTTACTATTAACAATTATCAATCCATTCAATAATATCGACATCTTCTATCAGGGTTTTTAGATTGCTTTTTGCAAATTCATCAAGTTGACCAGACAAAAATACTTTCACTACATACATAATGAGCCCCAACTTTTGGTCTGTTAAGCCTTTTGCGGCAAAGTCAGGCTTGTCTTGCATTAAAATGATTTGACATAATTCCAGCGGGTAGCCCCATAGCGTCAATATATACACAGTTAACGAGGTTGCTTCATCGAGTATCATTTTATTATCATCGGCATCGATATTAATAAATTCATTTGCTTCAGCAATAAACACTAAACGACCAATGCCACTGAGTAACGAAGCAATAAACACATTATCAAGTTGAACGGCTTTAAAGCCCAATGACTGGCTTAACTGGCGGCTAAGTTTTGAATAATTAAAAGCCCACTCATTAACCTTTTTGTGAATTTCTATGGGTAATTTTGGCGCAATACAATTATTGACAAGCATAGATATTACAATGGTTTCTGTCATTTTAAGACCTAATCTTTTGATGGCCTCTTCTAACGAAACGGTTTTACTGTGGTAGCCTAAAAAAGCCGAATTTGCGATTTGAATAATTTTTGCCGCAATAAACGCTTCTTGCTTAATAAGATCTGCAGTTTGTCCAATATCAACATCATCAATGGCAAATAATGTTCTTAACTGCGCAGCGATTTCGGGTAACGGAAAAAAATAGCCAATTCGACCTAATTTGTTACGCATTTCTAAACTAAAATTAAGCGAATCGAGGCGTTCCAAACAAAAGAACACATCTTCTAAATCAGCTGCTGCAAAGGGTTTTTTTAGTACAAAATGCGACACTTCACTAACTTTTGAGACCACATCTTCGGCGGTATCGCCAGTGAGTAATACTCTTACTGATGAGGGAATAATCGCAGCTATTTCTTCAAGAAGCTCATCGCCATTTTTTTCAGGCATAAGGTAATCGCAAAATATTGCATCGGGCAACACGCCATGAGGCAATGCATCTTGCCAACTTAGGGCATCTTCACAAATATAAAAGTCCCAGTTTGGCTTAGCTCGTCGAGCGGTGCGTTGCAGTGCTTTAAGCATAAACATATCATCATCGATGAACAGCACAGATAATTTTTTCATATTCCCCCCATTACCGCAGCAATTGATGCGTCGGCATTGGCAATCAACCGAGTAAAACTGTCTTCATCTTGAGGCCGAGCAATAAAGTAGCCTTGAATGACATCACAGTTAAGTTTTTCAAGGATCAACATTTGCTCAATGTGCTCTACCCCCTCCACAACAACTTTCATGCCTAAGTCGTGGGCCATTCGGGTAATATTACCGACCATGCTTTGAGTATTTAAATTGTCTGAGATATCAATAATTAGCGACCGATCAATTTTTAACACATCAATAGGCAGTTTTGAAAGATAAGATAAGGATGAGTAACCAGTACCAAAATCATCAATGGCAATACTGATACCGGCATTTTTTAATCGTGTTAATTTTTCTGCACTTTCTTCAATATTATCAACTAACCATGACTCGGTGAGTTCAAATTCCAGAGTCGACATATCAATATCAAATCCTGCTAATAATGCTTCCACTCTGGGAATAAAATCGGCATGGGATAGCTGTTTCCCCGATATATTTATTGCGACTTTATCGAGTCTGATACCTTTTTGGGTCCAATTTGATATTGCCATGCACGCAGCATGAATGACCCAATAACCTAGCTCTATAATTTGCCCTTCTCGCTCTGCTATCGGAATAAACACCACAGGGGAAATATTGCCTAATTGTGGATGTTCCCAGCGTAGTAACACTTCACAGCTGGTAATTTTACGCTGATTTAAATCAAACTTAGGCTGAAAATGCAAATAGAGTTGTTGATTGTCGACTGCGTGGAATAAGGCTTTGCTGATAAACAGTTGCTTGCGTTTTTGCTCAATAATTGCCGCATCATAGCGCATAAAGAAATGCGAATGACCCGTTCTGTGTAAACGATTAGAGATTAATGCATTGCTGAGTAATTGGGCGGCATTATCACCATCTTCTCTGGCGATACAATAGGTGACGACCAGTTCAACTCTGACTGATTTGTCTGAATAACTAGTATGACTAAAGGGGGCGATAAAATCAGTGAGCTGTTTGTGTAAATCATGCTCGTTGGTAAAATTATCCATGAGCAACACAAAATGCTCATTAGTCAAAAAAGCTAACGCTGAGGAAGATATTTTAGACTGAGTAAATAAGGTTAACGCAATATCATCAAATAACTTTTCAGTCGCCACCGGGCCAATTATCTCAGTCCAATAACTGTAATTTTTAAGGTGGATGGCCACCATCGCAAATGGCTTGACGGTCTCGAGCAGTGAATCTGCTAAATTAACGATTTCGTTTTGATCTAAAAATGAGGCTAATTGTTTTCTATATGGCAATGCACCATCATTTTTATTCATAAATTGCAGTTCAAAAAAGCGCGATTTATCTGTCGTTTTCTTCAACACGAATTCGACATTTTTGCCAGTGGTTGCCTTTAGCACCACGTTATCAATATTGCTACTAAATAGCGTTAACAGACATTCATAGGAGCAAAATGGAAACACATCGGCGATTAAAATACTGCTGGAATCTAGATTAAATATTTGCTTGGCAACACCATTAACTCTGCCGATCTGGCCGTTAGGATAAAGTTCAATCAGGGCCTCTGCGCTATTGGCCATTAATTGATTGACTTCATTTTCGTCAAAGTGTTTGTTGTAAGCAATAAAAGCGGCTTCAACCTCGGAATAAAGAAGCGTTTCATCCCAGGGTTTTTGTAAAAAACGAAACACAGTACCAGAATTAAGTAACGCTAATACTGAACTAAAATCAGTAAAACCACTGAGGATCATGCACAGACTTGTAGGATATTGCGCTTTTATGGCCGCCAATAATTGCGAGCCGTTCATTACTGGCATTCTAAAATCAGAAATAATCACCTGACAATGTTCTTGAGCCATGATGTTGAGCGCGTCAAAACCACTGGTTGCAGTAAATACCCGATAGCCTGCACGAGCAAACAATCGTTTTAATGCCCGTAAAATGGCCTCTTCATCATCAACAATCAACAGCTTATTCGTCATATTTCTACCAGTTAATTAAAAAATTTATCTACCGCTGAACGCAATTGCTCATTATAGAATGGTTTTGGTAATACGGCATCTGCGCCTAGATCTAATGCTTTTTGCAATTCAATTTCAGATAACCCTGACACCACTAAAATTTTTAAATGGTTTAGCTCTGGTTGTTGGCGGATAAACTGCAGAACTTCAAAACCGTCTAATCCAGGCATAGATAAATCGAGTGTAACAAGGTCAGGTTTATCGCTAAGCACTTTAACCCCAGCCTGAAATCCATCAGATGCAAATGAAAATTCATAGCCGCTGGGTATCAATACGCGGCGGATCGCATTTCTAATTTCAATTTCATCGTCAATAATTAAAATGCGCTTGGGCTGTTCTTTCACTGAATCAATTTGGTTAGAGTGACTTAATAACTCCTCAGGCATAGGCATTTTTTGGGTTTGCAAAAACATAATAAAATCGTCTAGTAATACACGATAATTACCTCGACCTGGTAGCTTATGTCCTTTTAATCGCCCTTGTGCAATCCATCGACTTACGGTGCGCTGGTGTACATCGCAATATTGCGCAATGTCACTGGGTCGTAATGTCTTCATAGAATGTTATCCATCATATATCTTGATTAATTAACCGTTATAGCATAACTTAATCTAAGAGACAAATAAGACAAGCGAGAAATTAAGGACATTATGAGCTCATTAGAAACATCAATGCCTATTATTTTGTGTGTCGACGACGAGACCAGCATCTTGAAGTCGCTGCAACGTTTATTTATGTCTTCAAAAGTGAAGCTATTACTGTCATCAAGTGGCCAACAAGCGCTTGAACTTATGCAAACAGAAAAAGTTAATATCATTATTTCAGATATGCGTATGCCTAATATGACAGGTGCTGAATTCCTTGCACAAGCGGCAGTGCTTCAACCGGATGCTTATCGTATTTTAATGACTGGATATTCTGATATTCAATCAACCGTTAGTGCGATTAATGTGGGTAAAATTCATCGTTATATTCAAAAACCTTGGGATAACGCAGAGCTACTTGCTCAAGTTCATGAAGGCTTAGAAATCTATCGTCTCGTAGAAGCGAACAAGTTGCTGACAAAAAAAATTACTCTGCAGAACAAGCAACTAAAACAATTAAACAATAACTTAGAAGAGATGGTTCAGCAACGAACCACTCAATTGAAAAAGACATTATATCAATACAAACTGTTGGCCAGTACACGTGGTAATGAGCAAAAAGCCACACTTGAAGTTCTTTATAATTTGATCAGTATTAATCCAGCATTAAATGGCAAGTTTGCACTGCAAGTGAGTGAAACATGTGGTCACATAGCCACTGCATTAAAGATGAATAAAGCTCATGTCGAGTTAATTAGTAAAGCAGGTCTATACTGTGAACTGGGTAAACTAGGCTTGCCTGCACATTGTCTTACAGGCCCCTACGACCAACTCAGTAGTGCAGCCCAAAAACGCTTTTTTCAACACCCGCAATTGGCAGAAGAAATGCTGGCACCAGCGGTTCACCTATCGACGATGAGTGAGATCATTGGCAGTCAATATGAGCACTATAACGGTACGGGTGAACCGTTACAAAAAGTGGCACAAAACATTCATATTGGGGCTCGTATATTAGCCGTTGCAAGAGACTTTTGGTTAGCGTTATTTGAACAACAAAATGCAAAAGACCATACTAAAGACCTCACCAAAGAAGAAATATATAAACACATAAAACTACAGCAAGGTAACGTGTATGACCCCAAAGTCGTCAATGTGCTAGGGCAAATCATTACTGCTTACCAGGACCAAGAAACGATTAACCATTCAGATGCGCAATTAGATGATGGTCTGCTTATTGAACAAATCACCGAAGGTATGCGCTTAACTCAAAATTTATACAATCGTAAACACATGTTGTTATTACCTAAAGGCCATGTGTTTTGCGAGAAAACACTGCAGAACTTATACCGCTATCAGACAAAAAATAACGAAAAATTGCTCATCAAAGCAGAGCGAGTTGAACAAACGGATACCCAGGAAGAATAAAATATATGATCAACCCAACAACCGAATTAACAATAATATTTACCCGCACTTTTTACAGGTAATCGTGCCGATATGATGGATATTGTTACCAGACTATTTTACTCAAAGTCGTTTTCATTAAGACGATTATGGTTTTTTTGCACCACAACGCTGTTGGGATTTATCGCCAATGCTATGGCGATCGAACTGCCTATTGTCGTACCTTTTCTCATCGGTAACATTGCCTTTTCAATTATCCTCATTCGCTTAGGTTTTATCTGGTCTCTGTTGGCTCTTGCTATCGTCAGCGTTCCAATAGCAAGTAATATTGAATTATTTAACAGTATCTTGCAGCTGTTTTGCTTGATGTTATTAACATTAAATTTGAAACAACCTCTTTGGCGAGTAATGGGGGTTTATACTGTCGCCATAGGCTTTATCTACCATCAATTTGCGTATCCCATTTTTACTGAATCGCCAGCGTTATTAGTCAGTGCCACACTGTTAAACGGTTGTATTTTTATTTTATGTACAAAAACGGCGTTAATGCTAAATGTCATAACAATCACACCAAAAAATCAAAAAAATCAAAGCTTAAAGCTACAGTTAAGTCATCGAATTGGTTTGTATAGCGCCGTCCCCTGCACGATTTTAATCGCATTTATTTTACAAGGTGCTATCAGTCTCCACATATCATCCGTTCTGCAGTATTACGATAATGAACAAAGTAAATTTATTAATGAAATTCAACGTCATATCGAACGGTATATCGGCAATACAGAACTTATCGCCAGTTTAGGACATGACAATATTGACCAAAACACATTACGTAAGTTAACTGAGCAACAAGAAGAGCTGATATCTGCACTGGTCACCGATAAGAATGGCCTTATTTCACTATTTTATAAAGCCGACTTACCTAACAGTAAAATGCAAAAGACATCGGTTGCCGACCGGAGTTATTTCAGTAAACCTAAGGAATTGGGCAAAAGCTATGTCAGTGAGACCTTTCAGGGAAGAGGACTGGGTGAAGATCGATTATTTGCGGTCAGCGCACCGCTTTTCCAAAATGGCACATTTGATGGGGTAGTCGAGATTTCTGTCAATCTTAAAACGTTAACCAATACCTTCAAATCTTCAGATGATATGGATTCTAACCGTATTTTACTCGACAGAGACTCGAAGAAAATTTGGGGTAGCGATACCTTAGGACAGTTAGGTCGTGTCTGGACAGAACGGCCATTAATGACACCTTTCACAAGCTCTGTATTTGGACAGCATATATTCAATAAAGTTGAACCAATTTCCTTCACATCAGACGGTCGTTATATCGTTATACGAAAACACCTAGACGAATTGAATTGGACAGCGCTGTACTATTTAGACACCCGCTCATTTGTGATTCGCTATTTTATTTATTTATCGATTGCGATGATATCAGCGCTGTTATTGCTGCAATACATCACAGTGTTGTCTGGGCGATTAATTCATCGGTACACCAATACATTAGAACAAATTACCCGCCACACTCATCGCTGGCGATCTGATAATCCTAATACACAGCCTCTGACATTTACCACCACAGCACTTGAGTTTGAAGTATTGTCTGAAAGTATTAATGGTTTGCAAAAGCGAGTAATCGATTCTCGCAAAGCTATGCACAAATCAATGGCTGAAGTGAGCACTCTCAATAATGAATTAGAAGCAAGAGTCAAAGACAGAACTCAGCAACTGGAACAAGAACGTGATAAAGCAAAACTGCTCGCAGAAATTAAAACCCGGTTTCTAGCAAACATGAGTCACGAGATCCGCACACCGATTACTATTATTAAGGGTTTTACTGAAGAACTGCTTAGTGAAGCGACGGGCGATACCTACCGCACGCTTAATCGTATAAATCAAAATACTCTGCACTTACAAAATGTAATTGATGATATTCTCGATACAGCTAAAATTGAGCAAGGCAAAATGCGCATCGCATTAGAATCGATTAATCTTGCCCATTTTATGACTGACTTTATCGATAGCACGGCACAAATGGCGCACAAAAAGGGCTTGTCTATTGACTATGATGTCAGTGACATTGCTGACGTTCATATCATGGCCGACCCTTTCCGATTACAACAAATATTACTTAACTTACTCAGTAACGCGGTAAAGTTTACCGCCACAGGATCGATTACCCTTAAAGCTGAAAAAACAACTGCGCAAAGCTGTAGCATCAAAGTAATAGACCAAGGTATTGGCATTAGCAAACAGCAACAGTCCACCCTGTTTGAGGCATTTACCCAAGCCAATTCCAGCACGAGTCGAGATTATGGCGGTACAGGACTTGGCTTGTATATTAGCAAACAACTTGCTGATGCAATGGACATATCACTCACGGTAACCAGCGAGATTGGTCAAGGGTCGACTTTCATGCTGAGTTTTAACACCCACAGCGCTTTGCAAAAACCAATAAAAGACTCGACTGTAATAGCAACTGAATTGCCTACCAGTGCAAGTCATGGTAGAAAATTGCTCATTGTTGATGATGTCGAAGACATTCGCATCTTAGTGGCTGCTTACGTTAAGTCACTTAATATGGAGTTATTGTTTGCGGAGAATGGTCAACAAGCCTTGGATATTGCCCTCAAACATCGCCCAGATATCATTATTATGGATCAGCAAATGCCAATAATGGATGGCTTGAGCGCGGGTCAAGCAATGAGACGTCATGGGTTTGAATCGGTGATTATTTCACTGAGTGCAGATGTGTTTGAACAGCACCCTGTAAGCGACACCGTATCACCTTTTAACGCAACGCTTTGCAAGCCTATCGATAAAACACAACTGTTAAATACCATACAATTTTGTTTATCAAAACATGATATAACACTGCCTAATGAAGATATTACTAGTATGAGTGCACAACAAGAGATGGACGGATTCGACGAGTTACGACAGGACTACTTGGAAAGTTTACGCGCCATACCTGACGAGTTAAACTTGCTTGCTGCAACCTCAGAGCATAAACAAGTTGTCATGCTATTACATAAAATTAAGGGAACCAGTGCCTGCTTAGGGTTACACGACGTGAGTGCAACAGCACAACAGGCAGAAGCCGCGCTAAGAGATGGGGGCAATCTTAATCAAGTGTGTAATGAGTTTAATGCGCGCTTAACGCAATTGTTCTCTTGTTAAGATCGCTTACTATGATGGTGTTTCAAGGTCACTAGGCGTTAATAATGGCAGGGTTATTATAAAGGTGGTGCCCACATCAAGCTCGGAGCTTACCACAATACTACCTTTGTGTTTTTGCACGATACTATAAGACAATGACAATCCCAAGCCGGTCCCCTGACCTACAGGTTTAGTGGTGTAAAATGGTTCAAAAATTTTACGCTGTGCCGATTCACTTATGCCACAACCGGTATCTTTTATTTCGATAACCAATGCTGTGCTGCTCGCCGATACCTTAATGTAAATGTGCCCTTTACCATCAATAGCCTGGGCTGAATTGACAATTAAATTCAAAAACACCTGGTTTAACTGCATTGGCTGGCAAAATAATGCCGGTAATGGCTGCTGAAATTCGCGATGGACTTCAACATTATATTTAAGCTGACTGTTGGCAATTTTTAACGTATTTTCAATACCTTCAATAATATTAGCATGCTGCCATTCACTACTGTCGACATGTGAAAACACTTTAAGATTTTTTATAATATCAGTGACCCGATCTATTCCGGTAATTGACTCATTAATTAATTCAGGCATGTCTTCACGTAAAAACGAATATTGACTGCGATCTTGCATTTCTTGCTGCAAAGCCATAAAGGTTTTGTTTTGGGTTTTATTCACCACCTTTTCATAAAAGCTGATCAAATTTAAAAGCTTAGTTGAATAATCTTGTAGGCTTTGTAAATTAGAATGAATAAAACCAATAGGATTGTTTATCTCATGAGCGACGCCCGCAGCCAACTGCCCAATGGCAGCCATTTTGTCTGCTTGTAATAACTGATTCTGCGCGGCTTCCAGTTTAGTGTTTAGCGCCAGTAATGCTGAGTGTTCTTGTGCTAACTCTTCAGAAAGTTGTTTCTTACCCTGGTAATAACTCGCCAACTCAGTGACGTCTTGTACTATCATGCATACGGTTTTAACCACATTATTACTAACGTGTAACGGTATAAACTCAATGTTTTGGTACATTAATGTTTCTTCGCCTGTGATTGGGCGGCTACTACTGAATAAAAATACGTGTGGTCTGTGCTCCCAATATGAAAAACTAGCATTGTTCAATACAAACACACTGTTGATCTTTTTCTTTAAATATTTTGCTTCATTTGGGAAAAGAGTCAGCAAATTTTGCCCTTTTACTTGGTCACAACTGATGTTCAGCCGATCAGCAAAAAAGTCATTCCAGTACTCTATTTCTAATTGCTCATTAAGAACACATACCCCTAAAGGCAATTTTGCAGTCAGATTCTCTAATACTGCGAGGGTCGTCATCGTTACTCCAACAAGCTATTTAATCGACTTAATAACGTCGAAATTGACTCTGCTTCTAAACAAATAACAATTTTTGAATCAAAATGACTGGACTCTACTTTAAATTCAACTTCCATGAGTAAAGTGTGAGCCCAACGATAGTGTTCTGGCGACAGTTTTTCCGGTTCAAATACTGTCGGCATACTCAGCTTGGTGGTCAGCTCTAACTGCTCGGCAAAACCATTTAAACAGGCTCCAGCTAGAATATTTGACAGTTCAAGCAAAAGCTCTTCGCGGGTAATATCTGACAAAGGCAGCTCATAATCCATCAGCTCAGCAATGGCTTCACAACCCGCGTGCGATTGTAACGAAACGACCTCACCCTTCACTGTGCCCAAAAAAGATTGCCGAGTATGCCACATGACATCGGAACTGATCATATCGACAAATTCAGTGGGGGTAACAGAGGAAATGAGTGGAATAGAAAGGGTAATTTTAGCGCCAATTAACCTCGCTAACGAATTGGCTGCTTGGCCCATTGAAATATTCATCAACTCCTGTAATGCATCACGCTGCAGTTCACTTAATTGATAAATCATATCAACCCCACATCTGTTAATGCTTGTGATAATTGCTCAGAGTTCAATGGCTTGTGCAAAAACCGAAACGCTCCAAGCTTGTCGACTAACTTTTTCGCTTCTGGCTGTATATCGGCACTAATCACAATGACGATAGTTTTCGTTTTATGCTCATTTAAGTAGCTGAGTACACCAAAGCCATCGAGTTCAGGCATAGTTAAGTCTAGGAAAAGAACGTCAGCTTTTCCAGCTTCAACGGCCTCAAGAGCTTCTTTACCGTTAGTGACCTCGGTTATTTCAATATCCCAATCCGCGGGTAAAGCGCGTCTAACGACTTTTCTTGACATCATTGAATCGTCGGCAATGGTTACAGGTATCGGCATTACAATCTCCACATTGTCTCATTTGTCCTCTAAACATTATGGTGACGACAACCTTGAATGTCAAAAACTATTAGTATTTATTTTAAACACTGGTTTTACGCAGCAATCATTGCCATACTCAGGGGACAAATAAGACAAGTTACACTCTGTACTTTATTTCACATAGACTAAAATTGAGAGGCGCTATGAAAGGCATTATCTTTAATGTGCTTGAAGAAATGATAGTTGAACAAGCTGGCATGGAGGTTTGGAACACATTACTTGAAAAACATACGCCACAAAATCGGGTTTATGTGTCTGCTAAAAACTACCCTGAAACGGAGCTATTTGCCATTGCAACCGATGTTGCTGCGCTGCTCAATGTTCCTCTGCAACAAGTAGTAAAAGCCTTTGGACAGTATTTGTTTTCAGGATTAGCCACTAGACATACCGGTGTAATGACACGTTTTTCAGGTTTCACTTCCTTGGTGATGGGTATTCATAATGTTATTCATGTTGAAGTGAATAAGCTTTACCATGAACCCGCTTTACCCACCATTAGTTGTGTATTAGTAAATAACCACAATATTGAACTAACTTATCATTCACCACGTAAATTATGTTTTTGTGCAGAAGGCCTTATCTTTGGCGCTGCAGAGTATTATCAACAAGCCATCACCATTAAGCATGATGTCTGTATGCACCATGGTGATGAAAAATGTATTTTAAATATTGAGTTAATTAATGACTGATAAACCTGATCCATATTTAGCAGCCTATCAGCGAGAGAAAAAAGCACGTATTGAGGTCGAGCAGTTGCTCGAAGATTCGATACGTCAGTTATACGAAAGAAACGTATTACTTGAAAGCCAAATAGTGCAAATTAAAAATCAACAAAAATCACTTATACAGCAAGAGAAATTGGCATTATTAGGCACATTAGCGGCGGGCGTAGCTCACGAAATTAATAACCCGCTCGCGTTTGTCAGCAGTAACGTAACAACCTTAAATGCCTATGTTTCTGACTTGCTTAACGTGATACCGAAAGACAGCTTAAATGAGGCTGACACTCGAAATATCAACTTTATAATGAGCGACTTACCTGAGCTGATTTCGGATACCGAACATGGGTTGGTACGCATAAAAGATATTGTTAAAAACCTATTATTTTTTGCGAGAACAGATGCTGATCAGTTATCTGAAGTCGATCTACTGCTAGCTGTTGAGATAGCGTTAAAGTTATTAGGACCGAAACTTAAAAATGTCCTTGTTACACAAAATCTACAACCAGTGCCAAAGATCATCTTTAACTCTGGTGAACTCAATCAAGTGCTCATTAATATTCTGGTTAACGCCATACAGGCATGCGAGTACATGACAAATCATACCTCAAAGATAGGTGTCGATCTGACTCAAGTTAATGATGAGATATTATTAAATGTTACCGATAATGGTTGTGGAATGTCAGAAGAGGTTCAGCAAAGAATATTTGATGCATTTTACACCACAAAACCCGTCGGGACTGGAACGGGTATCGGTATGTCAATAGTGCTACAAATACTCGAGCAACATGACGCCAAGATTGTCGTAAAGTCTGAATTAAATAAAGGCACAAGTATTCAAATTTACTTTCCTATATCCACATCCATGTAGATATTTATCATTAAAATAAAATGGTTAACTAATTTGTTTATTGAAAAAATCTAATGTTCGCTGCCACGCAAGCTCTGCATTGGCTTCATCATAACGGCCGGTAGAGTCGTTATGAAATCCGTGGTTGGCTTTGTTATACATGTGCATTTGATATGGCACATTAACGGCTTTTAAATCCTCCTCATATTCTGGCCATGTTGCGTTCACTCTTTCATCTAATTCAGCTAACTGAATCAGTAAAGGGGCTTTGATGTTTTTTCTAAGTGCTTTAGCCGCTGGGGTGCCATAAAAAGGCACCCCAGCTTGAATTAAATTAGCCTCCACGGCGGCAAGATAATTCACAATATAACCACCAAAACAAAAGCCGACCGCGCCCAGCTTGCCATTACTTTGCTGATGGCCTTTCAAAAACTTAGCCGCGGCAACAAAGTCTTGCTCAATTTTGCTTCGGTCTAATGATTGCTGCATTGCCCGACCTTCATCGTCATTGCCAGGATAACCGCCGAGTGAAAAAAGCGCATCAGGCGCAAATGCAATAAAACCCGCTTTCGCTAAACGGCGAGCGACATCTTCAATATATGGATTTAAACCACGATTTTCATGAACCACTAATACCACCGGTAATAAAGCGGTTTTATTGGTGGGCTCAACTAAGTAGCCCTGGCCTTTACCATAACCTAAAGGCGAATCAAATTGGGTATAAGTGGCTTTAATGTCGGCATCATTAAATGACACTTGCTCAGCTAAAGCATAATTAGGCAGTAACGCTGAGGTCAGAACACTCATTGAATAACCTAACGCCACTAACGAGCCTAATTTAGTCATAAAGGTACGCCGGTCCATGCCACCATGAGCATAGGCGTCATACCAATCAAAGGCTTCTTGCGGAATATTATCGACGGATTTGTGCTGCATAAGTTCCCTCTTCTGATCAAGTGTCATTACGGTAATTGATGGTTATTGATATTAGTAGATAACAGTTAATGTTAGCTGAAGATGATTAATTAACCACCGGCTGCGCAATTGATACGCTTAACCATTGGCTTAAGTTCAATTGATTTGGTGCGCCTAATTATCGCGATGTGACACTCTAACGATTGCAATGAGTCAAGGTTGAGCTGGCTGATATCGCTGACGGGTAAGAGATGGATTCTCGCCAAATAATTGGGTGTAATCTTTAGTAAATTGGCCTGGATGCCAAAAACCCCAGTTTGCCGCAATCACTGAAATAGGGTGGTGTAGATCAGGCTGTTTAAGCTCTCGCCTAACATTATTCAAACGGGTTAATCGTAAAAAACGCAATGGATTAATGCCTAAAATACTCTCAAAACTATACTGCAGGGTGCGGCGGCTAACAAAAGTAAGCTCACAAAGTTGAGTGATGGTCACGGCCTGTTGCGGATGGTCATCGATAAAAGCTTTAACTTTTTCAACGACGGCTAAACGATGTTGATAACTGGGGGCCACCGTTTGCGTTGATGCTGGTTGGCTTAATAAATTCAGTGCTAAGGTGCTTAACATGTCTTGCTGAAGATCGGTGCGCAAGCCTAATTCACTGTGGTTAATCAGCTTTTCAATCATCAAACGAGTTTGATTTAGTAAAATTGGATTGCAATCAATCCGTTCCGCCCCTCGTGTTGATAAGTTCTTCAACGACAGCCCTTGTATTTCAGCCATGGAATATAAGCTGTGTTGATTAAGCACCACACCATAAATAGTAAATTGCTCAGGGGTGATTAACTCAAAATCATAATCACTGCTTCGACACATCAACTGATGAGTATCAAGCTGTAAACCATTTATTTTACTTTGCTCAGAACGACATGGAATGCCCAACCAAATAGAATTAGGCGCAATGTTGCACTGCTGCCTTAATGCTCGTTGAGTAAATTCTTTGAATAAATGCATATCTGGATAATCCAGACCCTCAATACAACCATAAAAACTGCCGTTACTGACCTGATCATAAACTTGCTGCCATTGGGTTAAATTATGCGCTTGCTCATCGATGTCATTGGTTTGCACCACGCTCTTTTTTGGTGCGCGCTGATTAAAATGGTGCTCCATCTGTCATCTCCTAGCGTTAAAGATTGATTAACCCCCACCTTATTATCTTGATTAAATCCATTTTATCTTTCTGATATAAAACATAAAAAATGACTTTGCCGAAACTTGATAGCCACTTGGTACGAATTAAGCTGGTATTGAATTAATTAAATGAGTTGATTAACGATTACAGCAGCAAAACCTGTACCAAGGTTTGATCGTTGACGGTGAGGTAATAAATGAGCCATTCGTATCGCTACACTCTAGGTAGCCAAACATATCAATTTAAAGACTTGGCCCAGCTAATGGCCAAAGCAACGCCGCAACGCTCGGGCGATCGCTTAGCGGGCGTAATTGCCTTATCAGCCAAAGAACGAGCCGTTGCCCAAATGACACTCGCTGATGTGCCCTTAAAAACGTTTCTTAATGATGCTCTCATTCCCTATGAACAAGATGAAGTGACCCGCTTAATCATTGATGAACATGACACCCAGGCATTTGCTTATATTAGCCATTTAACCGTTGGTGATTTTCGTAATTGGCTGTTAAGTGACTACGCCACACCGCAAGTATTAGCCGCAGTCAGAATGGGTATTACCCCAGAAATGGCTGCTGCGGTAAGTAAAATCATGCGTAATCAAGATCTTATTCTTGTGGCTAAAAAATGCCATGTCACTAGCGCTTTTAGAAATACCATAGGCTTACCCGGACACTTATCGACCCGCTTACAACCTAACCACCCAACCGACGATGTTAATGGTATCGCGGCGTCAATACTTGATGGTTTGTTATATGGCAATGGTGATGCGGTTATCGGCATTAATCCTGCAACCGATAACGTGGCACAAGCGATTAAGCTAATGAAATTGATGGATGATGTGATCCAAAAATATGACATTCCGACCCAAAGTTGCGTGCTCACCCATGTCACCAACACCATTGAATGCATTGAAGCGGGTGCCCCGGTCGATTTGGTGTTTCAATCGATTGGCGGAACTGAAGCAACCAACTCCAGTTTCGGATTTAATCTCAATACCTTAGCTGAAGCGCAAGATGCCGCATTAAGCCTACACAGGGGCACGGTTGGCAATAACGTAATGTATTTTGAAACAGGCCAAGGCAGCTCGTTGTCTGCTAATGCTCACCATGGGTTAGACCAACAAACCTGTGAAGCTAGAGCCTATGCCGTCGCGCGCAAGTTTTCACCATTACTGGTCAACACAGTAGTGGGCTTTATTGGTCCTGAATATTTATTTGATGGTAAAGAAATCACCCGCGCAGGGTTAGAGGATCATTTTTGCGGCAAATTATTAGGCGTGCCAATGGGCTGTGATGTTTGCTACACCAACCACGCTGAAGCTGACCAAAACGACATGGACAATCTGCTCACTTTATTAGGCGTTGCCGGTTGTTCGTTTGTGATGGGTATTCCTGGGTCAGACGACATTATGCTTAATTATCAAACCACCTCATTTCATGATGCCTTGTATGTCCGCCGAGTACTGGACGCGCACCCCGCGCCCGAGTTTGAACACTGGCTAACCAAAATGAACATCATGAAAAATAACACCGACTTTGTTTTATCGAGCAAGCTACCCAGCGCATTTGCCAAACCGCTTTATGCTTTGCAAGGAGGCGCAAAATGAGCACGCCTGATGTAAAGCAGTCTAATAATGCTGTCGATACTGGCATATCACATCAAGATAATGGCAAGGTGGTGGCCAATCCTTGGCGCGATCTGCGCCGCTTTACTGACGCCCGCATTGGTCTTGGTAGAGCAGGCATTAGTTTACCCACAGAAGAATTGTTAGCGTTTCAATTATCGCATGCACAAGCTCGCGACGCGGTAAATTTCCCTCTGGACATTGATGCACTCGCAGCGCAACTGGCCAGTATTCCTTTACTGGATAAGGTTAGCCCAATCAAGGTTCACAGTCATGCAGATGATCGTATTACCTATTTGCAACGCCCTGATCTTGGCCGAAAACTGTCCCAAAATGGTCGTGACAGCTTGTTAAGCCACATGAATAGCCAAGGACCAACGACCCACAGCCAATACGATCTTGCCATCGTGGTGGTTGATGGTTTGTCATCACTGGCGGTGCAGCTTAATGCTCAAGCTTTTATCAACGAATTACTCACCCTACTCAAGCCGCAAATCACACAGTGGAAAATCGCACCAATTACCTTGGTTGAACAAGGCCGAGTGGCCATAGGCGATGATATTGGCCAGCTGTTAAATGCCCAAGTGGTGATGGTGCTTATCGGCGAACGCCCGGGACTCAGCTCACCAGACAGCCTTGGGTTATATCTGACTTGGGCACCTAAAACAGGACTAAATGATGCCTGTCGAAATTGTATTTCTAACATTCGCCCTGCGGGGTTGCCTTATAAAGAGGCTGCCAAACGTGCGCTGTATTTATTAACCGAGGCCAAAAAACTCAAACTAACAGGAGTCAATTTAAAAGATCGCACTCAAGACGATGTGATTGAACACCAACAGCCAAGGCAGAATTTTTTAATCGCTGAATAACGGCGAATAAATTCAATATGTTAAATACTCATTCGAAATAAAAATTAAATACTACTGGAGAGTTAATTATGTCAGAGAACAACAAAGAGTACCTTGCCAAAAGACAACTAAAAGGCGGCACCGCCGGCTGGGTGTTGCTAGCAGGTTTGGGCGTGTCATACGTTATTTCTGGTGATTTTGCTGGGTGGAACTTTGGCATCGCTGAAGCTGGCTGGGGCGGATTTGCCATAGCAGCGATATTAATGGCGATCATGTATTTAGCTTTAGTGTTATCTTTGGCTGAAATGTCAGCGGCTATTCCTGCCGCGGGTGGCGGTTACAGTTTTGCTCGCCAAGCCATGGGCCCTGCTGGTGGTTACTTAACCGGACTAGCCGTATTAATTGAATATGCCCTCGCGCCTGCTGCAATCGTGATTTTTATTGGTTCTGCGGTGCAAGAATTACTCGGCTTTAATGGTCCTTGGGTTTATGCACTCTTCTATTTAGTGTTTGTGGGCATTCATCTCGCTGGTGTGGGTGAAGCACTTAAAGTGATGATGGTGATCAGTGGACTAGCCGTTATCGCTATTATTGCCACTGCAGTGGTGCTTATTGGACACTTTGATGCAACCCGGCTTTATGATATTGCGGTTACTGATGCTGCAGGTGCCAGTGAGTTTTTACCCTTAGGTTGGTACGGTGTTTGGGCTGCTCTACCGTTTGCCATGTGGTTATTTCTAGCGGTTGAAGGCGTGCCGTTAGCCGCTGAAGAAGCCAAAGATCCAGCCAAAGATGTACCAAAAGGCATTATTGGCGCGATGATATTTTTACTGTTTACGGCCTTACTCGTGGTGGTATTAGTACCAGGTGCTGGCGGTGCAACGGCCATGGGAGCCAGCGCAGTGCCATTAGTTGATGCGCTCAATCTCACCGGCAATAATGGCTTAGCAACGATGGTTAATATTTTAGGTTTAGCAGGTTTAGTGGCCTCATTCTTCTCTATTATTTATGGTTATAGCCGTTTAGTGTTTGCGTTATCACGTGCGGGTTATATCCCCCGTTCATTATCGATTACCACCTCACGTAAAGTCCCCGCTCGCGCATTAATCGTACCAGCAATATTTGGCTTTTTGGCTTCATTAAGCGGCGAAGGTGATTTACTGCTGGCGATGGCGGTTGTTGGCGCTACTGTGTCTTATGCGTTAATGGCACTCAGTCATATTATATTACGTATCAAGCAGCCTGAGTTGATCCGTCCATACAAAACGCCTGGCGGCATTGTCACCTCAAGTATTGCGTTAGTCTTGTCTTTAATCGCATTAACAGGTGTGTATGCCTTCGATCCACGGGCATTCTTGTTCACAATAGGCTTATTTGTGATTGGCGCTGCTTATTACTTTGGCTACAGTTCATCACGCTTAGTCGCCAAAAGTGCCGATGAAGAATTTGCCATGTTAGCCGCGGCAGAATCGGATTTATCGATAGCCAACTAATCGGCAGTTAACTTATCGATACTGTTATGTAAACATAAAGGATAAAGCGCGGAGCAAATATCACCGCGCTTTATCCTTAACAGAATATAAGGGTTAACGGAGCAACTGTGACAGTTTGAATCACCTATTGATGCGATATTCTGAAGCCAGCAAGCCTTCCCACCCGCAGATCCCATAACCCTGATACCTAAGCGAATGTGGCCATTTATCCCCAGGTCAATTCAATTGCACACAGATTAACCCATTTAGCGTAATCGTACTTTTAACCCGCGGGGTTAAGCGCATCTGCATATAAAGGCACAGATAGACAATATTAGCAGATTATAAATCGACAAATTAACCCTAACCTGTATAATCCGCGGCCTATTTACTTACATATACTCGCGTCTGTCTTATTCTCACACGGCTGTTTACTCGCCCTTTGTTGATAAATATTCAGTTAGTACACAGTTGGAACATTGCTTTGATTTCTACCGCTAATATCACCATGCAGTTTGGCCCTGAGCCATTATTTGAAAACATCTCGGCTCAATTTGGTCACGGTAACCGTTACGGTTTAATCGGCGCAAATGGCTGTGGTAAGTCTACGTTCATGAAAATCTTGAGTGGCGCCCTAGCCCCAACCTCAGGCAACGTGTCAATTACACCTGGCTTTAAAGTCGGTACCCTGAGCCAAGATCAGTTTGCCTTTGAGCAATACAGCGTAGTTGATGCTGTGATCATGGGCGATGTTGGCCTGTGGAAAGTGAAACAAGAACGTGACAGCATTTATGCTAAAGCTGAAATGACCGACGAAGACGGCATGCGAGTGGGCGATTTAGAAAGCCAGTTTGCAGAAATGGACGGCTACACTGCAGAAAGTCGCGCCGGTGAAATTCTGTTAGAAGCAGGCATTGAAGAGTCATTCCACTTTGGCTTAATGCAACAAGTTGCTCCAGGCTGGAAATTGCGCGTGCTACTGGCACAGGCTTTATTTGCTAACCCAGACATCTTGTTACTCGATGAGCCAACCAACAACTTGGATATTCATACCATTAGTTGGTTAGCCACCGAGCTAAACAAACGTAAATGCACCATGATCATCATTTCGCATGACAGACATTTCTTGAACTCTGTTTGTACCCACATGGCTGACATCGATTACGGCGAATTACGAGTTTACCCAGGTAACTACGAATACTTCTTGGCACAATCAGGCTTGATACGTGAACAGCTATTAGCCGGTAATGCTAAGAAAAGTGCTGAGATTGACGAACTACAAGACTTCGTTAACCGCTTTGGTGCCAACGCATCTAAAGCGAAACAAGCTAGCTCGCGTGCTAAAAAAATGGATAAAATTAAGCTTGATGACGTCAAATCATCTAGCCGTATTACCCCATCAATTCGCTTTACCGAAAGCAAGAAATTGCATCGCCAAGCACTGGTGCTAGAAGAATTGTCACACGGATTTGATGAAGTGTTATTCGAACACGGTGACCTTATTCTTGAAGCGGGTTCAAAACTGGCGATTATTGGTGAAAACGGTGTGGGTAAAACCACACTACTTCGTTGTTTAGTTGATGAATTACAGCATAATCATGGCCGTATTAAATGGTCTGAAAATGCCGCGATTGGTTATTGCCCACAAGACAGTACCGCTGACTTTGATAATGACATGACTTTATTTGATTGGATGTCGCTATGGCGCACACCAAAACACAATGATTTGATGGTTCGCGGCATGTTAGGCCGTTTGTTATTCTCAGATGACGATGCCAACAAAAAAGTCCGCAACTGTTCTGGTGGAGAGAAAAACCGCCTATTATTCGGTAAGTTAATGATGATGGATATTAACGTACTGGTAATGGATGAGCCAACCAACCACATGGATATGGAAGCTATTGAAGCGTTAAATCAAGCCTTGAAATTATTTGAAGGCACATTGATATTTGTCAGCCATGACCGCGAATTTGTGTCATCTTTGGCAACGCGTATTATTGATGTGAAAGACAAAAAATTGATTAACTTTCAAGGTACATTTGACGAATACCTTGCAAGCCAAGCGGAAGCAGAAGCCAGAGGCTAATCCCCTTATGGAATACGTATTAGCCAATGCGCATGAATAGATAGATGGTTAGCATTAAGGTCTTCCTATTGCATTACATTGCAATCATGAAGACCTTTTTTGTTTCATTTATCCCCAAAAAATGAATACATTCGCATTCGCTAATCAATAGTAATCCGTTGCAGATACACGTAAAATCGGCTTATAAAATTTATAACTAACGACTTAACAAAGCGAAAATATCATGAATAGAAAAATCGAATTATTGGCGCCAGGTGGAGATGTCGATGCGATTAAAGCTGCGATTATAGCCGGTGCTAACGCCGTTTATTGTGGCTTAGATACCTTCAACGCCCGTAACCGAGCAGCCAACTTATCCTTCGATGACTTAATTGGTGTTATCGCACTTGCTCATCAATACCAATGTGAAGTGTTTCTCACCATGAATATCGTTATTCTTGAGAACGAAATTCCAACATTGGTTAAGTTGCTCAATCAGTTGGTTAATACCGGCATCGACGGCATTATCGTGCAAGACCTAGGTCTGTTTAATTTGGTCAGCAAGCATTTCCCCAGCTTAGCCATTCATGCCTCAACCCAGCTGACAACCCACAATGAAGGTCAAATAGGCTTTTTAGCTAAAATTGGCGCCACACGCGTTAATTTATCGCGCGAGTTAAACCTTGGCGAAATAAAAAGCCTCACCACCCTAGCCCACGATCACGACGTGCTGACCGAAGTGTTTGTTCACGGTGCATTGTGTATTGCTTTCTCTGGCCAGTGCTATTCAAGCTCAGTCAGTGTCGGTAATTCGGGTAACCGTGGCCGTTGTAGCCAGGCCTGTCGTGACGAATACGAAATTACTGCCGCGGGCAATAAGTTTCCGCTCAATTTAAAAGACAACTCAGCCTATTTTGACTTACCTGAACTGGTCGATGCGGGTGTTGATTCACTTAAAATTGAAGGTCGTATCAAAGGCGCTCAATATGTCCACACTGTAGTAGACAGCTGGCGTAAGCAAATTGATAAATTTATCGATACCGGCAAGCTGCTAGCCGATGACTCTAATTTACACCGGGTATTTAATCGTGATTTTACCAACTCATTTTTAAAGGGTAATCTCACTAAAGACATGTTTATCGATAACCCGCGCGATAACAGTTTTAAGCATGCTAACGATAAAAGTAATGCCATATCTGTGGTGCAAATTCAAGAAGCACAACAAACATTGTCGTCTGAAAAAGACGCAATTGTGCAGCTAGTTGCAGAAAAAATTAATCACTTAAGTATTGCTAAACCAACACTGTCACTGGTATTTTCCGGTAAAGTGGCGCAGCCGTTATCAATAGCGGTTAGCACTCCAGAGCAACACTTTGTCATTAACTCGACACTGACCTTAACTAAAGCCACTGAATCTCGCGTTGATGAAGCGGCAATCGAAAAGCGCTTTAAAAGCTTAAAAAAGCAGTGGCTACCAGTTACAAGCATTCAATTTTGACGGCTTAGATGCTGACTTAAGCCTGCCGTTTAGCCAATTAACGCAGCTTAAAAATGAATTACTGTTACAGCTAACTCAACGAGAATACATAGGCGCTGTAACCTTGCCTAAGTTACCTAAACACCCAAAAGTTACTGAAACGCCAACGCTGTCTTTGCTTATCAGCGATGAAAAAGACGTTAACTTGTGTGATGTTACCCAAGCCGATATCTACTTTAAGCTGCCAGAAAGCTTTAAGAAGAATGACAACAAGTACATCGACATATTCTTGCGTAACCCAAGACTCATCCCTTGGTTTCCAGCTGTGCTTATTGGCAAAGATTACCTCGAAGCGGTAAGAGTGTTAGAAGTGGTTAAGCCTAAGCGTATTGTCACAAACAATACCGGTGTCGCGTTTAAAGCTTATGAAATGGGCATTGAGTGGATTGCTGGGCCATTTTTAAACACCACCAACTCTTATGCTTTACTTACCCTGCAAGAGCAGCTCAATTGTGCAGGCGCGTTTATCTCTAACGAGATTAACCGCAATCAAATTAAAAATATCGCCAGACCAGAAAACTTTAAACTGCTGTATAGCATTTATCACCCAATTTTGATGATGACCAGCAGACAATGTTTTTTCCAACAAACAGTGGGTTGTAATAAGCCCAGCATTGAAGATGGCTGTATGTTGAAATGCGAAAAGGCCACGACGATCACTAACGTAAAAGGCATATCGTTTGCGGTAGACAAGCAAAAAGGCGGCTACCCAAGTATTTACAACCACGAGCAGTTCTTAAACATCGAAGCGGTTGAAGACTTATCCTACTTGTTTGATGAATTCTTTATCGACTTAACCAATATTGGTTCTGGTTCAAAAGCTGAAATTGATAAAGTACAACTGGTTAATCACTTTGAAAACGTGCTTAAAGGTGTCACACAAGCCAAAATTGAGCTTAATCAGCTGGTCACCATTGCAACCAATGCTCAGTATCAGCAAGGCTTGTAGTTGATTATGTGAGTGTGAAGCCAGTTGGCAACAAGTTTGAAGCAACAGAAAAAGGGTCAGATTACGCTATAAAGTACTCTGACCCTTTTGCTTAGCTGAAACTGGCACAGCGAAACAGAACTTATATCGACTGTTCAAGCTCAAAGAACCCTTGAGCCTGAGCCTTAAACAGAGATGGGTAAGCGAATATAAAACCTGGCACCATAACCTGGTGTTGAACTGTAGCCAATACTGCCATTCATTGCTTCAGTCAGCTCCTTACACAGCGCTAAACCTAAACCTGTACCGCCTTTGGCCTTAGAGCTACTGGCGTCTGCTTGAGAAAAACGTTCAAAAATTTTGCTCTGAAAATCTTCAGGAATACCATCACCTTGATCTTGCACAGCAATCTCAACCTGATTACCAATCAGTGTGGTAGACAGAGTGACACTTCCCGCTGTCGGTGAAAATTTAACTGCGTTTGACAGAAAGTTAGTCAAGATTTGTAATAAACGATGCTCATCGACATAGACAAGGATCTCATCCATTGCGTGGATTAATTGCAATGCCAAGGTGATTTGATGTAAGTCAGCATAGGGTTGATGATCGTCAATGGCTCTTTGTAATAGAGGCACAACATTTAAGCGTTTCATTTCAAACAACATCTTCCCAGCCGCGAGTTTTTCAATATCCAATAAGTCATTGATCAAACGGCTAAGCTGCTTACAGTTGCTGCTGGCAATTTCAATCAGCTTGTCCGCTTTTGCGGGTAAGGTAACCAACTTACCAGACTGCAATAAATTTAAAGCGCCAAAAATCGATGTTAGCGGCGTACGCAGCTCATGACTTACTGTTGAGATAAAGTCATCTTTAACTTGTTGTAATTGCATCCTATCGGTAACGTCTTGTACTGAGCCGATTATTATCTGATCAGGATTTTTATCCTCGGCAACTAATTGCCCTAACTGATGCACCCAACGAACTTCACCATTAGGTCGAATAATTCGGTGAACCACATTATGAATGCCTGTTAAGCGAGCCTGCTGCTCGCTTTTATCCACTTTATCAATATCATCTGGATGAACGGCACTTTTAAGCAAGATCACACTGGGAACGATGTCATGGGCGTCAAAACCAAATATTTGGTAAATGATAGGCGACCACCATAAGGTGCCCTGTTTTAATGACGCATGCCAATAACCAATTTGAGCTTGCTCGCTAGCTAAATCAAGGCTTTGCTGAGCAACATTCAATTGCAAATTGAGATCTTCAAGTTTGAGGTAATGTTCTTTCGTTTGGGTAATATCTTGAATGTATCCATGCCACAAAATACTGCCATCGGGCATGGTTTCTGGCGAAGCACTGCCGGATAACCACACTAAGGTATTATCATCCCTGTAAACCCGATATTCCTGTTCCCACAGCGTGAGTTGTTGCGCTGAATCTTCAATACTCTTGGCTACAGCCGGCAAATCTTCAGGGTAAATTTTGGCAAACGCGGTGGACGCATCCGTTTGCACGTCTTCGGGTTTTACACCATAAATGTCTTCGATGGCAGAACTGGCATACGGAAATGCACTGTGACCGTCGGGCCATAATTGAAACTGATACAAAACTCCAGGCAACTGCTGTGTGAGTTTATGTAATTGATCTTGAAGTTTTTTCTCTTTGCTAATATCTAAAATAAAACCATCTAGGTATTTAATAGCCCCACGACTATCATATTCCGCAGCGCCGCGACCTTCAGCCCATAGAACCGAACCATTTTGATGCAAAATACGGAAATTGAGTACCCAACTGGCATGGTTAAGCACTGCTTTTTCAACCGTTTGAATTAATAAATCTCTGTCTTCGGGATGAATAATGCTCACGAAACTGCGTTGAGAGTTATCAATAAAATCGCTGGCGAGGTAGCCTGAAAGCGCATAAATATGATCGCTCATATACAACATGGACCAATGCTCATCATGATGACATCGGTAAGTTACCCCAGGTATATTAGTCACTAGGTTTTAAACTGATCTCGACTTTGTCGTAATGCTAGTTCGTTATCATGTTGTTTGGTGATATCGGCATGGGTGCCGTACATCATCAGAGGCTTACCATCGTCTGAGTATGAAATCACTCGGCCTCTATCATGCACCCATATAAAATGCCCCTGTTTATGTTGCATGCGGAAATTAACATCATAAAATGGGCTTAACCCATTAAAATGATCCTCTAATGCCGCCTTGGCGTGATCTAAATCATCGGGATGGGTTACGGCTAACCAGGTGTCGATAGAAATGGGCTCAAGCTCAGCAAGCTGATAACCAATCATTTCTGCCCAACGCTCGTTAAAAACAGTTTCACCGGTTTGTATATTCCATTGCCAAGTACCAATTCTGGTCCCTTCAAGCACCGACCGATACATTAGCTCACTTGCCGCTAATAGTTCATTTGACTGCTCTTGTAATCGGTCTTGAATTTCTTGCTCAACGCTCTTGCCAAACTCAAAAGCGATTTGGCGCTCTTTATCGGTAAACTGCCGAGGTTGGCTGTCAATAAAGCAAAGTGTGCCAATGCGCTCACCGTTAATCTCTAATGGAACACCAGCATAAAAGCGAATAAATGGCGCGCCGGTAACCAATGGGTTATCTGCAAATCGACTGTCGAGCTGGGCGTCGTGGATTTCAAAAATAGATTCGGCTAAAATCGTATGACCACAAAATGAAATGTCTCTACTCGTCTCACAGGCCGCTAGACCTTGTTTGGATTTAAACCATTGCCGCTTAGCGTCCACTAATGAAATCAGCACTATTTCGGTGCCAAGGCAAAGTTTAGCTAAATGAGTTAGGCGATCAAAACGTTGCTCTGGAGCCGTATCTAACAGGCCAGTATTGTGTAACGCTAAGAGTCTTAGTTGTTCGAAAATCGGTGTTACGGGAGCTTGCATCAGTTACTCCGGATGGTTGATTTTTGCTGAAGCAAGATGGGCTTGATAAATACACTCTAGTGAATCGCCAAGACTCATGGCATCAAAGGGTTTCTCAATAACGTCAACAGCGCCGGCATCTAATATTCCTGTTTTTCAGTATGCTGAATTCTGGCGGTCATAAATACCACCGGAATGTTAACGCAATGTGCATTTTTACGAATTTCGTGCAGGGTTTGCAAACCATCCATACCTGGCATCATGGCATCTAACAATATTAAATCCGGTGTAAAGTGCGCCAGTTTACTAATTGCCTCATGCCCACCCTCACAAGACACCAAGGTAAGACCTGAGATATCAACCAGAGCCATTTCAACGATAACTCGAATCGACTCATCATCTTCTACGTGTAAAATTTTGTCTAGCGGCATGCCGGCTCCGTTTTGGTGAGTAAAACCCAAATTTGGCTAATTTGATTTGCTAATATAATCTTATAAATGATGTTGTAGCAAACTAAGTTGTTGAATAACCCTATTGATTACAATAAAGCACTCGTGTCTATAGGTATAGTTCATCCAATATCACTGTTGTAATTAAACTGCTATTATCTTTTTGGTAGCGGATCAGCCAAGCCATCATAAACCGAGAGTAAAGAGATGAAAGCGAACAAAAATCCTAGTAATCCGCACTCGGTTGCACAAACTGTCTCAAATAGCGCTAATCACTTAGGTTCAACATCAGCAAATAAAACGCTCGAAAATTTACTTGCCCCCTTTGCAGGCAACGAACTATTTTATCGGCGCTTAATAAATATTTTTGAAACAAATTTACAACAACAGCTGCAAAATCTGGATCAGATGATCTTAGATAACAATACCAAGGACATTCTGGTCATTATTCATACCCTAAAAGGTAGTTCAGGATCCACCGGCTTGTCATCTCTGCATTTAGCCCTAGTAGACGGCGAAAAAAAGCTTAAACAAGCTTATGATGAAAATGCTGCTAACCTTGATCTTGTATGCGAAGAACTGATAGCGCATGTTCGTGCTGTGGCGCAAGCTGAGCTTTCAAGTATTCATAGCCTATTACCAAATTCATCCGCAACAGATACACCAGCACCTGCAGAAGACTATTCAAGCGCAGAGTTAACCTCGACCCTAGCAGAACTTAAACAGCATCTAATGGACGGTAATCTCAACGCACTCGACGTCACTTTACGCCTACAAAATATGCTATCGGATAAGGTGTTACTGCAACAAGACTTAGCCAGCCTGCATGATACCGTTGAGATGCTCGATTTTGAGCAAGCACTTGACGCATTAGCCTCACTGTCGCAAAAGTTATAAGCTCAAGGTTGTACTTATTCTGGGCTTATAAAAACTGCGTACAACTCGCATGCGACACTTACACTAACTTAAGCGCTATAGATAAGTGAAATGAATACGCGCAATGAATAAGCGCAATGAATAAGCGATTAATAAAAATCACTTCTTTAGATAACCTTATTTGTTTTTAGGACGATAAAAGCACTAAGCATAAATCAGCTGAAAAGTATCATCACAAAGGCACTTTACCAGACGTTTCTTGTGTTTTAGCTATCGATATTTGCTGCCATTTAACAATCACTTGCGCTAGCTCTCCCCGACTGGATAAACGTTTAATCGATTGGTTAATGCCTGTAATTAACTCTGGGTTAGTGGTTTTTTTACTGACCAGAAAGTGAATTTGGTTATGGTCTAATACCAGCGGTAATTCTGTAACAGAAATCCTTTCAATCTGAGTTGCTATATAAGGTACGGCAATAGAATCGCCAATGACAACATCGCCTCTACCGTAACCCAGCATGCGAATTGATTGGGTGGCATTACGACTGAAAATTAATAGTTTTTGCTTGATTAACGCTTGTTCTGATGCCAAAAAATCTGCCCCATACCAACCAAAAACGGGCGCAAGGAGAACCAGCTTTTGACTAAATATATCCTGCCATTTATCAATTTTGATCTGTGAAGCTAAATCAGATTTTACAAATAACTTAATTTCTTCGTCACGGTATGGTATTGAGAAATCAGCATATGCTTCTCTCTCAGGTCTATAACTTGCGCCCATCATAATATCCAAGGTGCCTTCTTGTAACATTCTGTGGGCTCGCTTTACGGGCATATCGATAAAATTTAACTTACAACCTAAGTTGTCCGCCACAATAGTGAGCATATCAACATCGAGCCCAACGGGTTTACCGGCGCTATCCAACCAAGAATACGGCGCCCAACTATTAAAACCAACGTTAATCGGCTCATAACATGATGACGTTGCTTTTTGCCCATAGGCAAAATACGCTTGAAAATAAATAAGCAAAAGTAATAAAATTCTTAATCGCATAGGCTTACTTCTCACCTTATTACTTATCAATTCTTGCAGGGTAAAAGTCGATTTGATGGGATATTGAAGCACTGTCTAGTCAAACGCCACTTTGCTAGCACCTATAAACCTTAGACTATAAACATTAGACATAAAAAATCTGTTACGCCAGTCATCACACCAAGGCTTTAGGGTCTGAACCTTCAATTGAGTGATAAACAGCAATCCAATGTGTTTTTTCGCCAGCATTTTGCCATCAATACATCATGGCAATACCAGCACCACATTTATCGATACATTAGTTCGATGACGGCTATTTTACCCATTTATCATCACGATTGCAGTTCAATCTGGTCAGCGTAATCAATAAGCGGTATTGTTACCCCAAATGAACCCAGATAACGGATGTTGATTGTTTACCTATAATATCAATGGCAAAGCGAGTCGCTTTTTTACCTACGCAGATTTAATAAACTGCGGGGCTACGGCTATCGAACATCAAATAGAAAATTTGCCACTGCAACCCGACACTTGGCGCGCACTCAGTTTGTTAGCCACTCAAATACTTGATCCAATCGTCGATCAATTTGGACCCATAGCGCTGACATATGGTTTTTGTTCGCCTGAGCTTGTCAGAAAGATTGCTAAAAATCGCAATCCGCATATTGCGCCAAAACTTGATCAACATTGCTCGCACGAACTCAATCAAAATCAAAAAATCATCTGTGATCGCTTAGGAGCCGCCTGCGACTTCACCCTAGTGAGCAGCAAGGATGATAAACCGATTGATATGCAACTTGTGGCGCAGTGGATGTGCGAAAACCTGAAATTTGACCGCCTGTACTATTACGGTAAACATCGACCGATACACATCAGCATTGGCCCACAAATGAATCAATTCATACAAACCATGAAAACCAATGCCGACACCGGCCATCGTGTCCCGTCTAAAAAAGGCCGTAATGAAACGGCGATTGCGGTGATTCAGCAAGTGGATTATTAATCTAGCTAATGGGTTTTCGATAGAATGAAACACTTGAGAAAGCTGTCGGTGATAAGTTAGAATCAAGCCATGTAAATCATAGGGTTAGTTATGTCTACCATCGAATTTTATGACACAAATTCACAAGATTTTTTTGACTCAACCGTAAATGCTGACGTCAGTGGCTTATACCAACCTTTTATCACCCATTTGCCTGCAAAAGCACGAGTGTTAGATGCAGGTTGTGGTTCTGGCCGAGACAGTAAAGCCTTTATCGATTTGGGTTTCAATGTCACATCAATTGATGCCAGTGCGGAATTAGCCAAAGCGGCATCTGAATATATTGGCCAAAGTGTGGCGGTTTGTACCTTCGATGAAATAGACACTGCGCTTGAGTTTGACGGTATTTGGGCTTGTGCATCTCTTCTTCACGTTGAGGTCAACGCCCTACCCAACACCTTTAATATTTTGGCTAATACTTTGGTTAAAGGTGGCGTGTTTTATTGCTCATTTAAGTATGGCGACCAAGAACGCAATCATAATGGCCGATTCTTTAGCGATGCCAACGAAGTTCGATTACAACAATGGCTCAGCCAAACCCCTTTAGACATTGAACGTACTTGGATAACCACTGATGTTCGTCCTAGCCGTGACAGTGAGCAATGGCTCAATGCAATATTAATTAAAATCACCCAATAGAGATGTAAAAATGAAGTTAGCAGAAGGACCTGTATTAATCAGTGGTGGTTTGGATGATCCATTTTTACCCAAATTGCGGCAAGCGATTAATCGTGCGACTCATATTGAAATATCGGTGTCATTTATTCAGCAATCTGGGCTAAATTTAATTTTTGATGCTTTATCTGACGCGCTAGAGCGCGATGCAAGCATTTCAATCGTTACCTCAGACTATCTTTTGATTACCGATCCGGTTGCATTACGCCACTTAATGATTTTGCAATCTCGCGGTGCAAAAACCAAAATCTTTATCTGTAAACGTAATCAAAGCTTTCATATGAAAACCTATATTTTCGTCCAACAACAAAGCGGACTAGCAGATATAGGTAGCGCTTTTATTGGCTCAAATAACATCAGTAAAGCGGCATTCACCCACGCATTTGAATGGTGTTTACGGCATGATTTATTGCCGAATCAAGATCCTAAAGAATTTAACCATATCCGCCAACAATTCTTGCAGATTTTCAATCATTCGCAGGCAATCGAGCTCAGTGATGCATTCATCAACAACTATGCCCAACAGCGTAAATTGTGTAAACCGCCTTTAGCCATCGTTAATGAAGTAGAGCCAGAAGAACCAGTACCTAACTCAGCCCAATCAGAAGCCTTAATTGCATTAGCTGACACACGTTTAGCCAAGCAATCCAAAGGACTGGTTGTATTAGCCACGGGTATGGGTAAAACATGGTTAGCTGCATTTGATGTATTGCAATTCAAGGCTAAAAAAGTGCTGTTTGTTGCTCATAGAGAAGAGATATTAATTCAAGCAGAACGGACTTTTAGGACCTTATTACCTCAAAGTATCACAGGTCACTTTAATGCCAACGCTAAGGTCGTTGATGCTGACATTGTATTTGCATCGATTCAAACTTTAGGCAAACCGGAATACCTTAATAAACTTGATAAAACTCATTTCGACTATGTGATCGTTGATGAATTTCATCATGCTGGCGCCGTCAGTTATCAGTTATTACTCAATCACTTTACTCCGCAGTTTTTACTCGGGTTAACCGCCACGCCAGAGCGCACGGATCAAGCAGATATTTTATCGTTATGTGATAACAATTTGGTGTTTGAAAGAAACATTATCGACGGAATTGAATCGGGTATTTTAGTCCCCTTTCATTACCAAGGTATTAAAGACGAAACGGTCGATTACCGAGAGCTGCCATGGCGTAATGGTAAGTTTGATCCGCAACAATTAGTCAATCTGTTTGCTACCCAAAAGCGCGCTAAACATGTGTTTGCTCATTGGCAGACACATAAGCAGCAACGTACCTTGGCATTTTGCGTCTCAAAAGCTCATGCCGACTTTATGGCGCAATGGTTTTCTGCCCGTGGTATTAAAGCTGTGTCGGTGCATAGCGACTCAGAAGTTAGACGCGGTGAAGCACTTAGTCAATTAAACGCTGGTGAAATAGAGGTAATATTTTCAGTTGATTTGTTTAATGAAGGTACAGATTTACCCTCAATAGACACTATCTTAATCTTACGACCGACTGAATCTAAAATTCTCTTTTTACAACAGTTAGGTCGTGGATTACGTACATCTCCCGAAACTCATAAAACCTTTGTGTCTGTTATCGATTTTATCGGTAACCACATCAGCTTTTTAAATCGGCCAATGGCGTTATTGCAAACAGCGAACGCCAATGAAGCGATTAAGCGTCTTAACACACCTCAAATCGATTCTAAGTACTTAATCAATATCGACCCCGAATTAATCGACTTTTGGCAACAGTTAAAACTTGATTACACTAAAGCTGATCAACAGTACCAATTACTCAAAGATGATTTAGGTCACCGCCCTTCTGCCACAGAATTTTATTACAGTGGTTATGTTTGGAGTAAAATGACCAAGCAAAATGGCAGTTGGTTTGAACTGGTATTAAGCCAAGAAAAGCAAGACAACGCATTACATTCGTTAACGCCCTATTTGTCATTTCTAAGTCTTGGCGTTGAAAAGGCAACAATGACCAAATGCTTTAAAGCAATATTACTCGAGGCATTTGTTGAGCTGAATGGATTAAGTCATCCACCCACAATTGAAGCGGTATGCCTTAAGAGTTGGCAGATATTTAAACGTTATCCAAAATTATGGATTCAAGATGTTAAAGCCGATCTGCAGCAAATCGATGCCCGTTCACCAAAATGGCACAAGTATTGGTTAGCCAATCCAATTACTTTTTTATGCAAACAAGATAAATCAGATACGCAATCTTGGTTTGTTGTAAAAGATGATCGGTTACATGCGAATATTGATGTAAAAGTTGATGATATTGCAGTGATGTCTTCCGCGATGAGAGAATTAAGCGAATTATTGTTAGCGCGTTACAGCCAACGCCAATCATCTTCTACGCCGACACCAACCAGCAAAACAATACAATCGAATGTGGTTACGCTTCCCATTGGAGTGACAAAGGATGAACAGACATCCCTTAGTTATTACCCAGATCTCAAAATTGCCTGCGGTCATTTCAAAACGGGTACTGACGACAATAGTGACACACTGACGCTAAACTCGACCTTTAGTAAACTCGATCCATCGATTTACTTTATTGCCCCAGCCAGTGGTAATTCAATGAATGGCGGTAAAAATCCAATTGAAGACGGTGATTTATTGTTATTAGAGCGCATAACAGCACTCAATGCTGGTTCGATTACCGGTAAAATCATCGCGATTGAAATCCAAGATGATACAGGTAATAACCAATATTTATTGCGTAAAGTGAATAAGCTCACTAATGGTCAGTATCAACTTAATGCCCATAATCCAGCGTACTCACCAATACTAGCAAATGACTCAATGCAGACCTTTGCCAGATTAAAGCAGGTTCTGGATGAGTCTGATTTTGTGTAAATAATCGATTTATAGTAATAAATCACTCTTTATCAAGCCACTCGCGAGTGGCTTTTTTATGGGTTTTATCTCAGCATTAACACTCGCTTCATTATGCTAAAACCGCTCACCCGATAACTATCAGCTAATACAAATTGATACATAAAATAACTACGATTAAATTTAACAAGTGGTTAATATAATTTAGCCCTCACCATTGATTTCTTGCACCGCCAACCTCAGTTCTACCCCCCTTATTAGTTTAATTAATAATGAAATGCATAATAATAACAACAAAGGATTTTACCAATGGCCATTCCTCTAAAAAGAAACAAGATTAGTGCAATTCAACTCACACTTAGCCTGAGCTTATGTTCCACTTTTATTGCGCCAGCGTTTGCCCAAGACACCTTGATTTTGGCCGATGCCTATATCGATGTAGCTAAAGGAAAAAGCGTTGATAATGCAGCGATAATTATCTCTAACAATCACATCGTTAAGGTTACCACCGCGGCAAACATTACGAATAAAGCCGATTACAGCTTGATTGATCTTAAAGGTAAAACGCTGGTGCCTGGTGTGATGGATATGCATGTGCATTTATCTGGCGATGCTGAAGATAATTTTTTAGAGTCGATGAATTATTCAGTACCAAGGCAAACTGTTAAAGCGGTTAAAAATGCTCAGAAAACCTTGCTCGCAGGCTTTACCACAGTACGAGACTTAGGTGCATCTGGCTATTCAGTGATTGCCACCCGAGATGGAATAGATGCTGGCGATATTCCTGGTCCACGTATTTGGGCCGTAGGCCACGCGATTGGTATCACCGGCGGACATTGCGATGATAATTTCCCTGCTCCAGAAGCCCATGCTAAAGCTCAAGGTGTTGCCGACGGTCCTTTGGAAGTGCGTACCAAAGTACGTGAAAACATAAAATACGGTGCCAATGCGATTAAAGTCTGTGCCACTGGCGGAGTTTTTTCTAAAGGTACTCAAGTCGGTGCGCAACAGATGACTTACGAAGAACTTAAATCTGCCGCAGATGAAGCGCATATGCGCGGCCTGGTTATCGCCGCCCATGCACATGGCACTAGTGGCATTAAAGATGCGATACGCGCGGGTATCGATAGTATTGAGCATTGTAGTTTTATGGACGATGAAGCCATTAAGATGGCAATAAAAGCCGGTACTTACTTGTCTTGCGATATTTATAACACCGAATACACCCTCGCCTATGGTGCCGCTAACGGCGTACCAGAAGCCAATATCAATAAAGAAAAGCAAGTGTCGCAAGCCCAGCGTGACAGCTTTAGAAAAGCCGTTAAGGCAGGCGCTAAGATGGTGTTTGGTTCCGATGCGGCGATTTATCCCCATGGAGACAATGGTAAGCAATTTTCACGCATGGTGACCTTTGGTATGACGCCAGTTCAAGCGCTTCAGGCTGCAACCCTTAATAGTGCAGCCTTGATAAAACAAGACAACCTAGGTCAAATTAAAGCCGGATTCTTGGCTGACATTATCGCTGTTGATGGCAATCCGCTAGATAACATTAGCTTGATGGAAAACGTCACTTTTGTTATGAAAGATGGCGTAGTGTACAAAAAGCTTTAATTAGCTAACCGCTATTGGTTATGCCACAGCCCGATTGGCTTGGATAGCTTTAGCAATCAAATACCAAGGCCTATCTTAAACGCTAGGCCTTTTTCATATCTAACAGATAGACCGTCAGATCTCAGAATAATGTTGATTCGTTCAATCATAATGGATCAAGTCTTTTTATCTATAACAAGGCTATACATTAAGCGCTGGCTGACTGTCCCGATTGTGTTTATCAAACGCTAACCCTAAGGGTTCGAAATAGGCCAATAGTGCTTGATAGATTTCACGGCGGTGTTGGGTATCTGGGTAAGCACCATGTTTGGCTAAAGGTGAGTTAATCGTGCTGTTAACTAGGTATGGATTAGATATTTCGGCATTAGCCTGTGAGTACATTTCAATACTGGCTTCGAATGCACGCGCCATCATTTCGGTTGGTTTGGCAAAGTAATGACAAGCTTGCAACTTATCTAACGCGATTGACCGTCTCACATACTCGTGTGGCTCTTGGCCATTGGTGTTTAAAAAAGTGATTTCAAATAGCTTAGATAATTGCTGGTTCAGTGGATGAGCAACTAATGCTTTGTCTGCAAGCCAATGGTCGGTAGCACATGCATACCGGTTAGCCGGACTCATGTACTCATCTTGGCTCAGTAGAGAGTCATCAACAAACATTTTGTCGGCTATGTAATGATCGAACGCATGCCAAAACTCATGAGCTAACGACCCTGCGCCGGCATTTTTGGCTAACGCCAGTTCTCGATATGCTGGTGAATAGTGTGCCTGCACGCCCTTTTGGCCGCCATGGCCAAAGGCAAAGCGTAAACTGCCGCGCAAACCAATTAGCTCTGGTGGTACGCAGAGTATATTGGCCAGATCGGCTAATGAATCAAATATCAAGTTAGCCGCTAATGCCGACTCTTCGCGATTAACCCATTTGCCCACTCTTATGTGCTGTAAACCAAAGGTGTGCTTGATATCTAAAAAGCTCACCGAATCACCATTGCGATAATCGGGACCAATTCGCTCAAAATGACGCTGATGATTTAATAATGAATGATGTGAAGCCAAACAAACCTCTATTACACGAAAGCGATTATAAACACGTTTACAAAAAACGAATGCTGAACTCAGTGGGTAATTATGCCATGTTTAACGCCATCAACCGTCCAATAAAAAAGCTAATGGTGGTAAAAGTCTCCTTGGCGCAACCTCATCCACCAGTATGCGATAAGCATTTTTATTCAGCTTTATGCAAAAATAAAAGTATTACCCTCGGTAAATTTTTAACCTTTATTCATTTAAATGCTTATTTAATCAAAATAAGGCTAAACAGATTAAATTAAAAGCACTGCATAATCACCGAGTTTATTTTACTCTTCTATTAAGTGGTCCATTAAGAACCGATTAAGTGGCTTAGTACGGCCACCAGCACTTAATGGATCGTATACGTTACGACTGTTTATGACGATATGCGCCTGAAGAGTAAGCTGGTGTATTTTGGGGGCCCTTTTAAGTATCGCTCATTGAATGTCTATTTAACCCTGTTCACAGTACAGTGGTTTAAGCGCAATTGTTTATGGAGGATTTATGATTTATACCACAACAGAAACCATTCCTGGTCGGGATATTATCGAGATTGTCGGCATTGTAACGGGTAATGTTGTTCAATCTAAACATATTGGCCGAGATATTATGGCCGGTTTAAAAAGCATTGTCGGCGGCGAAATCCGCGGTTACACCGAAATGTTAAGTGATGCCAGAGATGTCGCCATTGAGCGCTTAGTTGCCAGTGCAGCAGAAAAAGATGCCGATGCGATTGTGGGTATCCGCTTTACAACAAGCGCCATTATGGATGGGTCGTCGGAAATAATGGCTTTTGGTACCGCAGTAAAATTAGCGCCGCGCTGATAAATAGCTCGGTTACTTAACCTAAACTTAGCTCATATTAATATCACTCGTGAAGAATGAAGGCTGAGATAAGTACTTCTCACCATGTTGTTAACCTGTTTGTTTGTCCGAGTTTAGGCTGCTATCTCGCGAATGATCAAACATAACTAATAGGTAATTTTATGATTAAAAATATTTCCTTAGCCCTTTTCACCTTGATAGCCTCAACTCATGCCCTAGCGCTAGAAAGCCTTATTACTGTTGAAAGCCATTACTCGGCCAAAGAAACTGCTGATAGGTTTGAGTCGATCATAAAAGATAAAGGTTTTACGGTTTTTGCCAGAATAGATCATCAGAAAAATGCGGCAGGGGTTAATTTAACGCTAAGACCAACTGAAGTGATTGTGTTTGGCAACCCGAACATTGGCACTCAATTAATCCAGTAACCAACTGGCGGCAATTGACTTGCCCCAAAAGGCATTGATTAGTGAAGATGCCGATAATAAGGTTTGGCTGTCGTATAACAATCCGCAGTACCTTAAGCAGCGTCATAACATTACAGGCTGCGATAAGGTTATGAATAAAATAGCCGCCGCGCTCAATACATTAAGCATTGCTGCAACGTCCAAACCGCTATAATGTAGAATGATATTAATCAATAACTTATATAGCATATTTATCAGCAGTGCTGCGTATAAGGATATATTTTGAGGTGTTAAATGAATAACCAAGTGGTATTAATTACAGGTGCAAATAGAGGCATTGGTTTGGCCTTAACTGAGCAATACCTTATTAACGGCTGTCGGGTTATTGCGACCTGTCGCGATGATGCCACAACGACTGAGCTAATGTCGTTACAGGCGCAGTTTGCTGATAAATTATTGATTGAATCAATGGATATCACATGCCCAGATACCATTCACCGTTTAGCCAATAATCTTTGCCAGCAAAATATTAGTATTGATTTAATCATTAATAATGCGGGCTATTTGGATCGCGATAATCACAGTATTCATGCTATCGATTATGCTGATGCTGAAATGTGCTTTAAAGTGAATGCGCTCGGGCCATTATTTTTAATCCATTGTTTATTATCCCTATTGAACAAAACACGTTTATGTAAAATCGCTATTATCTCATCGTCCAAAGGATCATTAACAGAACCACAAGGTGTCGATTGGTATGGTTACCGAATGTCTAAAGCCGCTGCCAATATGCTCGCGGTGAATTTATCTCAAGAACTTGTTGATGATAATGTTGCTGTGGTATCGGTTCATCCTGGCTGGGTTCAAACTGACATGGGCGGCAGCGCTGCACGGGTTAAAGTTATCGATTCTGCATTGGGGATTATAAAGGTGATTAACCAGTTATCGATTGCTAACACGGGTGAGTTTTACAATTTTAACGGTGAGCAACTGCCGTTCTAATATGTGGCAGCTTGAATGTGTGACTACTCAGCGTACTTTTTGCCTAATGTTTGCTTATTATTGAACGCGTATTATCAAGGCTGTTGGCTTTGTGGGCGGGTGCGATTAATCAATTTACCGCTTAATATGGTCTAGGATAAGTTTGAGGCTGTTTTTAGGTCGATAATAGTGGCCGTATTATGTTTTTTGACCGTGATATTGAGGCTAATTTAACCGGTTACACTTAAATACAAAATAATATCCAGCGATATTTACTGCTGGCTTGCCTTACCGGTTTAAGTTGGTAAGATGTTGTTTTGATGACTGTATCGTTAATATCGTTATGATACTTTGGTATTAATAGGCATAGTTAGACAATATTAATTAAGTCGATAGTTACAATATTGACTACGACACAATGAAGATGTGTTTATCTTCTTCTTGCCGCTTAGCGGCTTAATTCAACGAACACTTTAAGTTAATTTGTAACCTGCTGCATTTGTACTTTAATCAGTACGACGTCAAGCAAAACCTAGGTTGCGTTACTGCATAGCTTAAGCGGGCGTTATATTTAGTGAGGTTGCGATAATGGAAACAAAGCCGATAATTTATGACAGATTTTCTTGTAATAAATGTTTTGATAAAAGCAGCCTTGATTTTGATTTCACCATGGCTTTTCAGCCAATTATTAACTGTAAAACCAATACTATATTTGGCTATGAAGCATTAGTTCGCGGTTTACAAAATGAATCTGCTTTTTCCGTTATCGATCAAGTCAATGATGATAATCGTTATTTATTTGACCAGCTTTGCCGAGTGAAAGCCATCGCACTGGCTGCTAAGCTCAAACTAGACTCCATGCTTAGTATCAACTTTCTTCCCAATGCCATTTATAAACCTGAGCGCTGTATTAGAACCACCTTAGAAGCCGCGAAAGAGTATGGTTTTCCAACCAATAGAATCATGTTTGAATTTACTGAAAATGAGAACATCAGCGATACAGAATTTGTTAAGGGTATTGTTGAATATTATAAGAAATCAGGATTTATCACTGCACTAGACGATTTTGGTTCTGGCTATGCCGGTTTGGGATTATTGGCTGATTTTCAAACCAACATCATCAAGTTTGATATGAAGCTTATTCGTAATATCGACCAGGATAGTACCCGACAAGCTATTATTAAAAATTGTGTCAACTTGTTTGCTGAGCTTAACATTACCTCGTTAGCCGAAGGCGTAGAAACCATCGAAGAAATGCTCTGGTTGCGCGATTCTGGTATTGACCTGATGCAGGGCTATTTGTTTGCAAAACCTGGCTTTGAGTGCCTACCGCAAGTTGATTTTGATGAAATATCCCGCTATGAAAGTAAAGCCAAACATTCCCACAAGCAAAGTTTACATGATGGTGCAGGTATTTAAGACTCAGCTTAAGGGGTTAAATCATCATCCTTAGGCCGATTTTGCTTAGCGATTACCGACTCGAGATAGTCATCGAGATAGTCACTAAGAGACGACTCCTCTACGCGGGCTAACTTAATATTTTGACTGACGTTTATAAGCGTTTTATGCCCATTTCAACCAATTCATTTACCTATGTCTTTGCGTAATCCTGTATCATTGAGCGGTGCCAAACTCTTGGCCCCTTTCCCTCCCCCTATGCTGGAAATATCATCGATGAAAACAGACGCTTTACGCGGCAAGCTATTCTTATTACTGGCCACTATGCTTGCTGGTGTAGGCTGGATAGCCTCTAAACTTGTAATTTTACACATGCCTGGTGAGGTGTTTATTGCAGCTCGCTTTTTAATCGCCAGTCTGATTTTATTGCCATTTTGCTATCAGCAGATTTTAGCCCTGCGAGGCAAGCAAATTGCCGCTCTGTGTGGCGTTGGCCTTGTATTAGCGGCATCGATTGAAGTATGGGTACATGCGATTACCATTTCAGATACCCTGTCTGAAGGCGCATTTATCATGAGTTTAGCAATGATTATTGCACCATTTATTTCTTGGCTATTATTCAAAGTAAGACCTAACCGCATGTTTTGGATAACGCTGCCTATAGCCTGCATTGGTATTATGTTATTGACCATCACAACGGGCTGGGAGGTGGATAACAGTCAATGGTTTTTCTTATTATCGTCGGCCTTACTGTCATTACATTTTGTACTTAACAAGCGAGTTCTGACCAATATAAAGCCATTAACATCCATCTGCGTTCAATTATTTATGGTGGGGGGTTGCTGGTAGTGTGATTATGGCGCTGGTGTCACCTGAGCATTTTGAACTCAATGGCCAGCTGTTTTTTTGGTTTGCTGTGTCCACTGTGATTGCCACCAGCGTGCGCTACTTGTTACAAACCCTTGGCCAGTTTAACGTTAAGCTAGAAACGGCCTCATTGATCATGATTTTAGAGCCCATTTGGACATTAATCTTGTCTATTAGCTTTCTTAATGAAGTGGTTGAGGTACAAAAGCTTATCGGTGGCGGAGTGATTCTGCTGTCACTGTTTATTTATATCAAATTTTCTAAAAAGTAGTTTTGACTAAACGTTATGGCGCGCTCGGTTTATGTTAATCGGGCTGCGCTTTGCCTCACCTGTTATCGGCAAAGATTCGACTACCAATAACAGTTACATTTGCCAGTCTAGCCACTTAAACACCTTGCCGCTTTTAGTTCATTGGCGATGAGACTATAATGATGGGTAATCGCAAACCAATGAGTCATTAATGAACAGTAACATAGAGATAGTCGATCTTCTCCGCGAGCGTATTCCTTCATTTAAATGTGTGCCGGGTTGTCACGATTGCTGTGGCCCAGTAACGACCTCGTCTGAAGAAATGTCGCGCCTGCCAGTCAAAACGGCCGCAGAACATGAAGCTGCGCTAAATGAGTGGAACTGCGTATATTTAGGCCCTAATGGCTGTGAAGTGTATGAGGAACGCCCTTTGATATGCCGAGTATTTGGCACGACACCGCGTATGCCTTGCCCTGAAGGTCGTGGTCCTGAAAAGATGATTGACTCAAAAGTAGAAGCTCAGATCCATCACTATATTGCCAATACCCGCCAAGTGTTAGTGTAAGCGCATAGCAACATCTAACCGATAATGGTCTGTAACAGCAGGCGAATACCCGGATTGACGCGCAATATTAATGTGGTCGTGAAGAACACAGCTTACATAAGAGTTAGCCGCATTAAAGCTTAATGAGGTAGCATGACTCGCCTCAGTATGACACTGAGACTCGTCATGCTCTGCTGTGTGAATCATTACCGCCAGAGTGCGTTAACTGGATTAGCCAAAGTGTTCTTGAAAAGCAATCATAAAATCTTCTCTTATGAGCTGCTCTAAATGTATCGCGCGTTCAGTGGGGCAAAAAATCATGATATGTACATTCTGCTCACCATTTATGCCGCTGGTAATATGAATGTGTGGTTCACTGCCCGGTAAATCGACACCGGCGTGTTTTTCTATCACGCTATTGTAGCGCTTAGCCACTTCAATAAAATCTTCACAGTGCTGTTCTATTTGACGAGTAAGTCCAGGAAACAGCGGATACAGGTTAACAAACTGCACCAGAGTAATAGTAATATTATGATAAACGTAACGTTTCATAAAATTAAGGTTTTTAACCGCATAGGTAAAAAACATACTATTTGGCAGCGTGGCGGTTTTACCTGTGTAATGGTATTGGCCTTGGTCCAGATCAATCTCTTGGATCACTGTGGCCATTAAGTTATGTTCTATTACTTCACCGTATATCTTACCCACTTCAATCCAATCACCAATCACAAATGAGCGTGAACTCGCGCGTTGTATCGAGCCGGTAAAACACAGAATAATCTCTTTTGAGGCGATGACTAAAGCAATTGCGATGGCTGTTACTGACAATGCAAATTTGCTGACTTCGGTCTGCCAAAGTACGAATAACACCACCAATATTAAGATAAATGTGCCATTTTTAGTACGCGACATCCATTTGCGTTGCACATCAGAAAGAAATGCGACATCGCCACGTATACTTGAAATGATAAAGCGTTTAATCACTGAGATGAGGATTATTATCAACACTGTTAACAATAATTTGTGCTCGAGAAGAAAATCGACTGCTAATGCTATTTTATCTACCAAACCTACAACCTATATCAATTTTGTATTCATCATGCTGAACCAATATTATTCAGCCCAGTACTTTATGGGGAATACCAACATAAAACAAGGTAATTAACCTATACATTGGATAACAAACACCTCTCAAACAGTGCTTTTTGTTGCGAATAGCGTTGAATTAACTGTCATAGACCCGCTATTAATGCGTCCATTCGCCTTATGAGTAACACCAATCATGAGTTTGTTTTTGGTTAACGTCTAAGGTGATGATCTTTATCATCATATTCTTATATATCATCCCTATTTCAGGTTAGTGAGCAGATAACTCAGCATTGAGAATAGGATTAGACTGGTTTAATTGTTGATGTCACTTGAAAGTATTCAGCCTTCAGAAAATCATCCGTGAAAAAATACCTCTACTGTGTTGAGTCGCAAACGCCATATTTACAAAATAGTTATCAACGCATTAATGACATCGCTAATGATCACAAGCTTGGGCATTAATTCAATATCTTTCTACTCTAGGCATTTTTGTCAGTTGGCGTATATATAGGGTGCTTGTTTAGCGACAAGGAGTTAAATTAGTATTAAGCTCAATCAATGATATTTTACATAAAGTTACATTGTTGTTAAATTAGCTAATTATATGCTTTTATTATGTCAGACATGGATGCATCTTATGGAAGCTGGCTCTCGTAGAATACTACTTTTCTCTGTTCCCCTAACTTTGCTCATCATGGCAATCGTTTATTACTCCTTCAACTCCGGTCGTGATATTGCGTTTCGTTACTCCCCGCTGATCGATGCTGCTATCAAAATTAAGCTTGAGGCGACAACAGGACACTTGTGGTTTGAAGAGGCGATTAGTGGTGATCGCAGCATCGATATTGACACTGTATGGGCTCATTTTGATAAATCACTATGGTATGCGCATGTCATGCTTGATGGCGGTAACAATGGCGACACCATCATCATGCCTCTTGATAATCCTGATTTACGCCAGCAAATTGACCAAACCATAGTCGACCTGCAAAAATTTCGCCACATGGCCCAACAACGTTGGGATGCACAATCCACGTCCGCTATTGGTTCTGATCTTGACCAACAATTTGACCAAGCCTTTATCGCGTTTAACCTTGCGGTTGATCATGTGGAAACCGCCCTGCAACAAGTTATCAATGACGATCTACACACCTTTAAACTCATGCAACTATTGCTTGCGGCTCTTATCTTGATGGTAGGGATTGTTATTGTGAGTTTGTTGTTACGTTACAACACAAGAATAAACAAACACCTGCTGACGTTATTTAAACAAGAAGAAAGATTGCGAATTACCTTAAGCTCTATCGGTGATGCAGTAATAGTTACCGATACCCATGGCACGGTGACCTACATAAATCCAGTCGCAATTCAACTTACCGGCTGGACATCTCTTCAGGCATTAGGACAACCGCTTACAAAAGTGTTTAATATTGTTGATGCTTACACACTTGAATCGGTCAATAACCCGGTAAAAAGAGTCCTTGATACAGGCTCAATCGTCGGCCTAGATAATCACACTAAGCTTATCGCTAAAGATGGATCTGAATATCACATTGCCGACTCAGCTGCGCCAATGCGCAATCCTGCTGGTGATATCAGTGGTGTGGTACTTGTGTTCAGAGACATTACCGAAGAGCGGACATTATTTTCTGAGCTTGAATCGAGTCAGGCAATGATAAAAGCTTTATTAAACACTGTGCCTGATATGATTTGGTTGAAAGATACCCAAGGAAGTTATTTAGCCTGTAACACCAAATTTGAAGAAATGTATGGCGCCAAGGAACATGAAATCATCGGTAAGACCGACTTTGATTTTGTCAGCCATGAGCTTGCTACTTTTTTTCGCCACAATGATGCCAAAGCACTCCACGCCGGTGAATCCACCGTCAATGAAGAATCGCTGACATTTGCCAATGACGGTCACGTTGAACAGGTCGAAACCATAAAAACACCGATGAAAGACAATCATGGTCACTTAGTGGGTATTTTAGGTGTAGCCAGAGATGTCACTAACTATAAGAAATCATTGGAACAACTTAAGCAAAGTGAGGCCAGGTTAAAAGAAGCGCAAGTTTATGCCAAAATTGGCTATTGGGAATTACTGCCCGACCAAAAAACCGCCGTTTGGTCTGATCAAATGTGTGCGTTATTTGGACTGGTTGAAAACGCCAAAGCAGATCCGCAAACCCTTTGTAACGTGATGAATAAAAGTGACATTGACACTTTTATGGCATCAGTTAAAGAATGCTTCTTGACTGGCCGAGAACACCATGTTGAATATCGGATCATTAGACCCAAGGATGGTGAAGAGCGCTGGATAGAATGTCGAGGACAATTGATCACAAATAGCGCAGGTGAAGTGCAAAAGATAGCCGGTTTTATCCAAGATATTACTGAGCGCAAACAAGCCGAAGATACCTTACGCAAAAGTGAAGCAACCATCCAAAACAAGCTCAAAGCAATATTAGAACCTGATGCCGACATTGGTGCCTTATCGCTATCGGATATCATTGATGCAGAGGCGCTGCAATCTCTGATGGATGATTTTTATGATTTAACCGGCATGTTAGGTGCAGTACTTGATATCGAAGGAAATATTCTCGTCAGCGTAGGTTGGCAAGATATCTGTACCCAATTTCATCGCTGCCACCCTCAAACACGAAAAAATTGTATAGAGAGCGATGCAGTGCTCACACACAATGTGGAGCACAATACATTTAAGGAATACAACTGCAAAAACAATATGTATGAAATGGTTGCCCCTATTGTTATTGGTGGCAAGCATCTCGGCAATGTGTTCATTGGTCAGTTCTTTTATCAGGATAAAATCCCTGATGTTGAGATATTTCGCCAACAAGCACACCAATATGGTTTTGATGAACAGGCGTACCTTGCCGCTCTTGATAAAGTGCCGCGCTTTACCCGTGATGAGGTCGCCCATGGAATGCGATTTTATACCAAACTCACCGATATCATTTCCGCGTCAAGTTTCAGTGCCATCAAACAATCAAGGTTACTTGCGGAGCGAGAAAAAGCGCAAGAAAGACTGCAATTATTCTCTAGAGTGTTTAGTGATACCCATGAAGGCATCATGATTACCGACGCCAAACAACAGATACTTGATATTAACCCAGCATTCACCCAAATAACCGGTTATAGCCGAGGAGATATTATTGGTAATACACCAAACATATTGAGTTCGGGTAAACAAAGTCCGCAATTTTATGCACTGATGTGGCACACAGTTTCAGAAAATGGATACTGGCAAGGCGAAGTTTGGAACAGGACAAAGCAAGGGCAACTCTATGCAGAGTTACTCACTATTTCATCATTGACCAATAGCCAAAATGAAGTGACTCACTATGTTGGGATGTTTTCTGATATCACCAACAGTAAGCTACAACAAGACCAACTGAATTTAATGGCTCACTATGATGTTCTGACGAAACTGCCTAATCGCGCGTTATTTGTAGATCGTTTTCAACAATCCATTGCTCATAGTATGCGCACAGGACATCAACTTGCGGTGTGTTTCCTAGATTTAGATGATTTTAAACCCGTAAATGATAACTATGGTCATGATGTTGGAGATCGCTTATTAATTGAAGTCGCAAACCGCATTAGTGCCTGTATTAGAGAAGAAGATACCGTATCACGGCAAGGCGGCGATGAATTTGCCATATTACTCAATGATATTAAGTCTGCTTCACAATATGAAGTAACCATAGACCGAATCCATAAAGCGTTAGCAGAACCTTATATCATTGATGATATACAACATCGTATTACCGTCTCTAGTGGGCTGACCTTATATCCTGCTGATAATGGTGATATAGATACTTTATTGCGGCACGCTGATCACGCTATGTACCAATCGAAATTAACCGGTAAAAATCGTTCTCGATTATACAGTGCCGATTCTGACCAGCTTATTATCCAAAAAAATCATCACCTCGAAGAAATTCAACAGGCATTTGCTAACCATGAATTTCAGCTCTACTATCAGCCGAAAGTGAATATGGTTAGTGGACATGTATTTGGCGTAGAAGCCTTAATACGTTGGAACCACCCACAGAAAGGGCTCACTTCACCGGGAGATTTCTTACCATTTATCGATGGTACCGTATTAGAAATCGACATCGGAGAGTGGGTTATCAATCAGGCTTTACAACAACTTGATGATTGGCAAAAACAAGGTATTAAACTTGAAATTAGCGTTAATATTTCGTCAAATCATCTGCGTACGCCAACGTTTGTTGCTCATCTTGAAGATAGTTTAAGCCAGTATCCCAATAATAATGCTCAATATTTGCAACTAGAGATATTGGAAAGTTCTGCTTTTGGCGACATCAATACCATTAATCATATTATTGAGGAATGCCAAAACCGGCTGGGGGTGAGTTTTGCACTGGATGATTTTGGTACCGGGTATTCATCGTTAACTCATTTAAGAAGTTTACCGGTGAATACGATTAAGATAGATCAGAGTTTTGTGCGAGACATACTCGATGACCCAAGTGACTACTCCATTATTGAGGGAGTCATTGCATTAACGAAATCATTTGACCGCAATGTTATTGCCGAAGGCGTTGAAACAACCAATCATGGCCTACTGCTGTTACTCATGGGCTGTGAGCAAGCTCAAGGCTATGGAATAGCCAAACCTATGCCTGCAAAAGATTTTTTACCATGGCTAAGCAACTATATTCCAAATAAAAGTTGGCGTATTGGTGGTAATCAAAATCACAGTAACAAACAAACTAGCCTAGATATATTTAAACTGATCACTGCACAGTGGAGAGAGAAATTTGCCAAAAAGATTTTATCCTCTGCAGATGAAGGAATTCCTTGGCCCATTCTTGATGAGCAGACATGTCAATGCGGCAACTGGATCCGTCGAGAAAAGCAAGGGCAGTTATTTGAATCGCAATATATTCAACTATTTGAACACCATCATAGTAAGATTCATTTTATTGCTGATGGGATAAAGCATCAATATCTACACGGGCATCTTGATGCCGCCTGTGAGAGTCTGGTTGATTTAGATCTCGCATTCGATGATGTCGATAATACTGTTAGCTTATGCCAATAGCCTTGCTTGATTTTGCTCAAAGCACAGGGCTAGTTCAAGTCTAGCGCGGCGAACATAAGTCGATGAGCAGAGCTTGCCTAAACTGATGGGTAATCTTAAATACATCATACTCTGGCAGTATACTCTGGCTGTAGTCAGTTATTTTATACCAGCTTATTGCTATTCATAATAAGCATCAAGCTTCACCCGTTATCCCCATCTAGCTGATAATGGCAGCAAAATTTTTTTTCATTTTCACTGATTCATTTTGCTCTATAAGCAAAATGAATCAGTCACGCCATACTATCTCAACTGAATCACTGCCGTTCACTGCGCGATCACGTCCTGAGCTAAAATATGATCTGAGACAATTTGTCCAAATTGAGTTTTGTTAACTTGATCAACCTCATAAATTAGAAGCTACAAGCTTATTTTTGATAAGGAAATTTCTTACAAGTTGATTTACATCAAAGAGGATTTTTAGCCGAGTTCTAAAATTGATACCGATAGATTGCAACTCATTATTAGCAACTGAGCTAACTTAAGCAGAAGGTATCAACATGGACACACATGCAGCCCTTTATAAACAGGGTCAAGATCGCCTTGATTATTTACGCCAATTTGCCCAACGTCAGCCTGTCTCATTACAAGAAAAAATGGCTAACCTTGGGATATCTCGTCGAGACTTCATTAAATGGACCGCATCGGTCTCTGCAATGTTTGCCTTGCCCCTACCCTTTAGTAACTTGGTCGCTGAAGCAGCTGAATTAGCCGACCGAGTCCCTCTCATTTGGTTACACCTAGCCGAATGTACTGGTTGCTCCGAGTCATTAATTCGCACTGACTCCCCCAACCTTGACACGTTAATTTTCGATCATATCTCACTTGAATATCATGAGACGCTGATGGCGGCCTCTGGTTGGCAAGCAGAAGAAAACTTAGAGAATGCCCTTGAAACCTACAAAGGTCGCTATTTACTTGCGGTTGAAGGCGCTGTGCCGACAGCTAACAATGGCACCTTTTTAACTGTCGGCTGTAAAGGCCATACGGGTCTGCACATTGTTAAAGAAGCGGCTGAAAATGCTGCGGCAATTGTCTCTGTTGGCACCTGTGCCGCCTTTGGTGGTGTGCAAGCCGCAGCGCCAAATCCGACAGGGGCAAAAGGGGTTTATGAAGTGGTCGATAAGCCGGTGATTAACTTAGGCGGTTGTCCTCCGAGTGAAAAGAACATTGTTGGCACAATAATGTATTTCATTATGTTCGGTAAGTTGCCAGCCCTGGATATGTTTAATCGTCCTAAATGGGCCTATGGCGCACGGGTACATGATAATTGTGAACGTCGTGGTCGCTTTGATGCGGGCGAGTTTGTTGAAGAATTTGGTGATGAAGGCGCAAAAGCAGGTTACTGCCTTTATAAAGTCGGTTGTAAAGGTCCTTACACCTACAACAACTGCCCAACGGAGCGTTTTAACCATCACACAAGTTGGCCTGTGTTAGCCGGTCACGGATGTATGGGGTGCTCTGAGCCTAATTTCTGGGATGACATGGCCGATTTTGAAAAACCACTCGGACGCCAGCTGTTACACGGTGTTGATGCTACAGCTGACACTATAGGTGCAGTCATTTTAGGCGCAACCGTTGTCGGTATTGGCGCCCATGCAGTAGCAAGCGTATTTGCTAAGCCTTTGGAGGAATAATCATGAGTAAACGTGTCGTTATCGACCCTATCACCCGCATCGAAGGCCATTTACGTGTCGAAGTTGAAGTAGATGACAATAATGTCATTACTAAAGCTTGGTCTTCGTCGACCTTATGGCGCGGCATTGAGGTGATTTTAAAAGGCCGAACTCCAATGGATGTGGGCTTAATTGTGCAACGTATTTGTGGCGTATGTACTTATTCGCACTATCGTTGCGGTACTGAGGCCGTTGAGAATGCCCTCGGAGTTAAGATCCCTCTTAATGCAAAATACTTACGCAGCTTAATGCAGTCGTCACTCTACATGCATGATCATATTGTGCATTTTTATCATCTACACGGTTTGGATTGGGTGGATGTGGTATCGGCATTGAGCGCCGATCCGGCACTGGCGGCACAAGTGGCGATGAAATACTCTGATACGCCCATTGCTGCTGGTGAAGGTGAACTTAAAGCCGTACAAGCCCGCGTAAAAGGCTTGGTTGAAACCGGAAAACTCGGGCCATTTGCGAATGCTTATTGGGGGAATAGTACTTATCGCTTTAGCCCTGAACAAAACCTCATTGCGTTATCACATTATTTAAAAGCCCTTGAAGTGCAACGTGTTGCCGCTGAAATGTTAGCAATATTTGGTGGTAAATCGCCACATCCACAGTCGATTGTTGTGGGCGGCGTAACCTCAGTGCGTGACATGTTAAGCCCTGCCCGTTTACAAGAATGGAAACAAAAACACGCTATCGTACAAGATTTTATTGAACGAGCTTATCAAGCCGATATTGTGATGGCGGCAGAAGCATTTGGCTCTGAACCCAGTGTACTTGGCGGGGTAAATGTTAGCAGCTTCTTATGCGGTGAAGACTTTATTACCTCTGATGGCGAGTATTTATTTCAACAAGGGGTGATTTTAAACGGTGATTTAGCCAATGTGTCGGATATCGACCCTAGCTTAATTAAGGAAGACGTCACCCATGCTTGGTATCAAGCTGATGGGCCGCAACATCCATATGTAGGCACCACAATTCCTGATTACACTGGCTTTATTGAGCGCGATACTGTGTACGGCAAATTGCCAACCATTAATGGCGACGGTAAATACTCTTGGGTTAAATCACCACGCTATCAAGATGAGCCGTTAGAAGTAGGTCCGTTAGCCTGTTTACTGGTTAACTATGCCCGCGGAAATCAGGTTGTTGTCGATGCAGTAAACGGCTTGTTAGCCCGTACCGGCTTACCTCTTGAGGCGCTATTTACCACCTTAGGTAGAACAGCTGCACGTATGCTGCAAACGGTATTAGTCGGTCAAGCGAGTTTACAAACCTTTGATGCCTTACTGGTCAATATGCAGTCAGATGAATCAACTTATGTGAAGCCTGAAATTGATCCAGACCGCGTTTATGAGGGCTTTGCGATGATTGAAGCACCTCGCGGTATGTTAAGTCATTGGATCCGCATTAAAAATGCTAAAGTTGAAAACTACCAAGCAGTGGTCCCCACTACCTGGAATGCTGGCCCTGTGGATGCTAATGGAAAAATGGGCCCTTATGAAGCATCCTTGATTGGTTTGAAACTTGAAGACCCAACTAAGCCTTTAGAAGTCATTCGCATCATTCATTCCTTTGATCCTTGTATGGCGTGTTCAGTTCACGTGATGGATTACAAGAAACAGACTCTAGGTCAATTTAAAATTGATCCAAATGGGTTTTAATCAGAGGTAATGGACTAGGAGGGAAAAAGTATGCAACATATTGCAACCCACGACCGGCAGTTGATATTTACTCCAGCGATTCGAATATTTCACTGGTTACGTGCCTTGTCTATTTTAGTATTAGTGATCAGCGGATTTTATATCGCCTGGCCATTTTTAGTGGCACCGGCTAGCACAGATGTCTTGGTGCAAGGTTGGATCCGCTTTGCGCATATCATTTTTGGATTTTTGTTAACCAGCATTACCTTAGTGCGTTTTTACTTGTTTTTCTTTAGTCGAAATAGCATCGAACGACGTTCGTTTAAAGATGTGTTGAGTGTAAAAAGCTGGATAACACAAATAAAATCCTATTTTTGGATGGGCAGTTTAGACAAAGCTGGGGTTTACGGACCATTACAGTTTATGACTTATGTGGCCATTTCGTTTGTTGCCTTGATTATGTGCATCACTGGCTTAGTGCTTTACGCCAATGTGTATCACTTAGGTATTGGCGGAATGCTAGGTGATGTATCAGCATGGATAACCGGTCTTTGTGGCGGGTTAGCACCACTGCGAACTTATCATCATTACCTAACATGGGCCTTCATTATTTTTGTGGTGATCCATGTGTATATGGCGGTGTGGTCTGGTATTCGCTTTAAACATAATTCAGTCGATTCCATTGTATCTGGTTACGACTATCACAAAGTACGTAAATAGGATGAATCAATAATAGTGAAAAATATTGCTGTTAGGTATAGGCAATGTATTGTACGCCGACGAAGGAGTCGGCGTGCATTTTGTCAATTATATCAAAGACAAATATCAAATTAGCCACCTAACTGACAGTATGGATATTGTCGATGGTGGCACCCTCGCCCAAGGGCTAATTCCAATGATCAGTCGTTATGACCATTTAATAGTGGTTGATACGGTTAACAGTGTTGGTGTGAAGCCTGGCGAAGTGTATTTTTTTTTGATTTTGACCACGCCCCTGCTGAAATTGATTGGCAAGGCAGTGCCCACGAAGTAGAAATGCTGCAAACACTCAACATGATGGACATTGTCGGTGACAGACCGCTCACATTTGTTCTCGGCGTTACCCCAACGGTAATTGAACCAATGACATTAGGATTGACGCCAGATTTACATGCCGCCATTCCTGTGATGGAACACACACTATTAACCCATTTGGCCAGCTTAGGATTTAGCCTGGAAATTGTGGATAATATAACCATTGATCAGGTGATTCCTGACGCTTATAAGCGAGGTTGCTATGTCGATGCATAACATTCGATTTGACTTTGTATGCCAGAGGCATGTGCCATTATATGAGCACTTGTGTAATCAATATCTGGACCGGACTGAACTTAATATTAGTATTGGTGCAGAATCTGACCCGCAAACAACCACACGTTATTTTATTGAAGCCTTTGCCACACAAGCTCAACTTGAAGCGTTAGCAGACGATATTGCCAGTGATTTTTTTACTGTCGGTTTGGTTACTCAACACTCATATTGAACGTATTGAGCAGCACAGTGGCCAGCGAAAACCTTTGGCGATCTCAGCCAAATCTTCAGGGTTACCTTTGTATTTTTGCCAACATTGCCAACCACTGTTTGGCGATAATCAGCAGCCCTCTTTTGGTAATATAAACCTGCACTGTGAACACTGCATGGGGCATGAGAAGCTCAGTCGTGATGAAAAATCGTTAACTCAGGCCGACATTGTGTTAATGGCCAACCGCTTAATTAGCCATAAATCACTGCCCTTACCTATTCTCGGGTTAACCTTGTGGTTAACGCCACCCAGCCCATTAACAGATGAGCAAGCCAAAACGCCAACGCAGACTGAAACACGCCAAGCGAATCAATACCAAAGACCACACATATTAATTTGTAACCCCAATTCACTTAATAGCCATTTCATCGTCAATGACAGCCAAGTGTTGGCTTTATCGAGTATTGAAAAACCGTTAATTTGCGTTCGAGCAAGTAGCGATCATCCCAGCTTATTGGCGCCCTTGTATGAGATCCAATTCGCTGAAAACCGTTTGTTGGTGATCCTCACCGAAGTGCTGCGCCAAAAAGGCATTCATTGGTTATACGTGAGCAAGAATAGCGATCAACAAACCAGCCACGATGGCGTACTGAAAGCGCCATTGCGTTTAGCGATGATTAATCATCAGTGGTTGCCCATTACCAGCCTGAGTAATGGCACTATGCCCTTGCCCTCTACTATCACCTGTTTACATGATGAAAATAACTATCAAGATGGTCATTTTGCGTTTCGTGCTCACACCACAAACACCAGCATAGACTGGCAAGTCAGCCCTGCTGAGCCACCAGCAACAGTGTTAGAGAATGTCATAACTGACGATTCAAGTGATGTCAGCACCTCAATAACGACCAGTTTATGTGCATTAAATGCCGCACTATTACGTTGTGACCTGACCAAAAAAGTTCGTAAAGCGCAATTTGTAAAACATGCTGCGGTACTATATTTCAGCCAACATAATGCCAGCCAAATCGTCACCCTAGACAGCCAAAGTCAGCCTGAGTTGTTTTTTGAAATCCCCAAATTGCCTTTATCTGGTTATGAGATTTGTCATCGCTTATCTGAGTCGCCACAAAAAAGTCTGCTGGATAAATTTAAGCAGTTATTTCCTGCTGAGTATAACCAACTGTTGGACCTGCACATTCAAGCAGATGATGGTGCATTGTCACAATTAATGGCAGTTGCCACGCTTATTATTGGCGGCTATTCGGTTGAGACCGCTCAGCGAGTCACGGTCACTGAACTTGCCGATAAATTTATCGCCCTGGCAATGGCGCATCAGGGTAACAACGCTCCGCGAATTGACTTTCCGCTCACCAAGGGAGCCGCGCATCGAGGTCTCAATTGGTGTAAAACGTTAGGCACATTAATGAGTTTCAAGCTAGCAGGTGAAACTAACTTAGCCAAATTAGCGTTTGCATTTCATGATTCGTTTGCAGATTATTTAAGTCATTGGATAGAGCATTTAGATCAAAATATTGGCATAAAACAGTTAGTGATTGCTGGCAGTGACTTTGCCAATCCGGTGTTAACTGAACGAGTGCAAATACGTATTGGTAAAAACTTTCCCCTAGTGGTTAATCCGTTATTGGATTTTGATGGCGTTAATATCGCAATAGGTGGTCTATATCTCAAACAACGCCGCGGATAAAGGGTATCTTTAGGTATATCAGTTTTTGCTTATCCTCGTTTGAGATTGAGTTTTTATGAAGCCATTACGACAAGTTACCGTTATTGTTAAAGGTATTGTACAAGGAGTTGGATTTCGTCCCTTTGTGTTTCGGCTGGCACACCAATTGAATTTAGTGGGCAGTGTGCTCAACAATCATCTTGGGGTGACAATTATTTTGCAAGGCAGTAACCAACTGATTGAGCAGTTTATGGATAATTTGACTCAATCACCTCCGCCATTAGCGCGAATTGATGCCATTGAAGTCATAAATCACCGCCAATTAAATCAATTTGACGCCTTTAGTATTATCGATAGCCACATTTTAGACGGCGAACATGCCAACGTCGCGATTTCAGCCGACATGAGTATTTGCCTAGATTGTCTCGATGACATTAACGATCCTCATAACCGTCACTATCAGTACCCGTTTACCAATTGCACAAATTGCGGCCCGCGTTATAGCATTATTGATTCACTCCCCTATGATAGATGCAACACTGCGATGGCGGATTTTGTGATGTGCGATCGCTGCCGCGCGGCTTATACCGATCCACTCAATCGACGCTATCATGCTCAGCCAGTGAGTTGTCCCCACTGTGGCCCACAATTAACCTTTAGTACCATCAATGCTAACGCCGAATTTCTCTATGACTCGTCGATGTTAATCGCATTAGAGCAAGCCGTTGAAATGATTAACCGTGGCGGCATTGTGGCCATTAAAGGCTTAGGCGGATTCCATTTAGTCTGTGATGCCACTAATAATGACGCTGTGGCAGCACTGCGCCAGCGTAAACAGCGCCCAGCAAAGCCTTTGGCGATTATGGTCACCAACTTAGCTCAAGCTCAACGGTGCGTTAGTGGTACGCCAGCAGAATGGCAAGCATTAACCAGTCCTGAAAAACCCATCATCTTGATGAATAAACGTCATACTCGTGCAAAGAGTGATAACAATGATGCTGCAAATAAACATAATAACGCTATCGAACTTAGCTCATTGCTAGCACCAGGTATTGATCGCCTTGGGATCTTTTTGCCCTACACCCCATTACACCATTTATTAATGCAGCGTTTAAACAAGCCCATTGTGGCGACCAGTGCCAATCGCAGCGGCGAGCCGATTATCACGAATAAGACTGATATCGAACGACATCTAGCCCATGTTATTGATGGGATACTTGACCCATAACAGGCCGATTATTAATGCCTGTGATGACAGTGTGGTGCAAGTGATCGACGAGCAGGTGCAAGTGATTCGATTGGCCCGTGGCTATGCGCCACTGACCATCAACCTTCACTCTCCCATGCTATCCAATAGTCAACAGAGCGTATTAGCAGTTGGTGGGCAACAGAAAAACACCGTTGCATTTGGCTTTGACGATAATCTGATTGTTTCGCCGCACATTGGTGATTTATTCAATCTAGAAGCACAGCAATATTTCAACCAAAGTTTAGCAACGTTCAGTCGCCTATATGATTTTAGCCCGAGCCATATTGTGCATGATAATCATCCACAATATGCACCGACTCAATGGGCGGTGAAGTATCAATGTGAGCATCAACTGCCGCCATCTCATTGTATTGGCGTACAACATCATTTCGCCCACGTACTGTCGGTGATGGCAATGCATCAACATACTGATCAAGTTGTTGGATTTAGCTTTGACGGAACCGGCTTAGGCGATGACAGCGTGCTATGGGGCAGCGAAGTGATGCTGGCAGATATACACGGTTTTACCACTTTGGCACACTTTAGCTCTTTTAAGCTTATTGGCGGTGAACAAGCGATTAAGCAGCCAGTGAGAATTTTACTGGCATTATTATTTGAGCAGATGTCACTGCAACACGTGCTCACACTTCCCATTGCTGCGATACAAAATTTAGGCCGACATAAGGTAATGAATTTGTATCAGTTATGGCGTAACAACAGCCATTGTATTGAATGTCGCTCTGTAGGACGCTTATTTGATGCACTGGCGGTGGCATTAGACTTTATTGGCAGCTCACAATATGAAGGCCAAGCCGGTATGATGATTGAAGCCGCTGCAAATGACTATCTTAACAATGTCAGTATTGAGGGCTTACCGTCACTATTATCTGTCACACTCAACAGGTTAAGCTGCACGGGTAATCAGGCGGATAAAGCAATTGAGCCAGTGCAATGGCACAGCAGTGACTTTATCGCTCAGTTAATCAATCATTTGCTCACTCACTCACAGAGCACTTCAATTAAACAGCAAATATGTTGGCATTTTATTCATGCCATTAGCCAGCAAGTTAATCAAGTCGCTCAACAGTATCCGCAGCTACCACAGGTATTTTGTGGTGGTGTATTTCAAAATAAACTCTTACTTAGTCAATGTCTTGATGATTGTCATCAAGGTGGCAGGCGCTTTTTACCCAGTGGTCATATCCCTATCAATGACGGTGGTATTGCATTGGGACAATTGTGGTATGCCATTCATCACATGGCGTAGTATTAAATGCTAGAGGTTTTTTACCCTGCCTCTGCAATCGACTTACCATGAATTAGATAATGCTTAACTGCTAATTGACGGTGGTATTGCATTGGGACAATTGTGGTATGCCATTCATCACATGGCTTAGTATTAAATGCTAGAGGTTTTTTACCCTGCCTCTGCAATTTACTTACCGTGAATTAGATAATGCTTAACAGCTAATAATTGCGCTATTGATCACATAATTTACTCAATAGCACTTTTGTTCACAGTCTTTATTACAAAATCTGATGTGCATCAAAGAATGCAGCAACCAATTAACCGACACTTATTGATAATCATAACAATAAGGTTAGGGAACATCATATGTGTAAAGATTGCGGTTGCTCAATGACTCATGACCATACTCTTCATAGTAATCCTCAGCTTAACGACAAAAAGACGTTAGCGGTTATCCATAAGATATTGGATAAAAATGACGTAGAAGCACAACATAATCGTGATCATTTTGCCGCTCATCAGGTAAGCGCATTTAACTTAATGAGCAGTCCCGGTAGCGGTAAAACCAGCCTGTTAGAGTGTTTACATGAATATCTCGATGCTCGTTATGCGGTAATTGAAGGCGACCTTGAAACCTCACGCGATGCCGACCGCTTAATAGCCAAAGGCATCAATGCCTATCAAATTCAAACCGGCTCAGCTTGTCATCTCGACGCTTTTATGGTTCACGGCGCACTGCATCACATTAATTTAGATGATGTAGAGATTTGTTTCGTTGAGAACGTCGGCAATCTAGTGTGCCCAGCCAGTTATGATGTCGGCACCCATAAAAATATTGTGTTGTTATCAGTGCCTGAAGGTGACGATAAAATTGAGAAGTATCCAGTAATGTTTCGCCGTGCCGATTTGGTCGTTATTACTAAATCTGATCTGCTGCCTCACTTTGATTTTAGTATTGATGAGGCTAAAGCACAGTTAAGTAAATTAAATCCCAACGTTGAATTATTAGTTGTATCAGTGAAAAATTCTGACTCAATGAAAGCGTTGGCGAGCTGGTTTGATAAGCATCAGGAATATTAATTATGTGTTTATCAATCCCATCAAAAGTTGTTGAAATTCATGATGATGAAACGGTAACGGTTGATACGCTTGGCGTAAAACGTCGCGTGAGTTGTCATTTAATCAGTGATCCGCTCGCCATCGGTGACTTTGTCTTGATTCACATTGGTTTTGTGATGAATAAAATTGACCATAAAGATGCCCAAGAAAGCCTCGATTTGTATCGTCAAATAGTCACCGCGATGCAATTGGAGTCGGCGCAATGATGACCCTCAATGACTTTTATCAAGGATTTCGAGATCCACTGACGATTCGTCATTTGGCGCAATTAATTGCGCAACAAGCAGCTAAAACCAACGAACAAATAAACATCATGGAAGTGTGCGGTGGTCATACACACACCATTATGAAATACGGCTTATTACAATTATTACCCGCCAACATTCACTTTATTCATGGTCCTGGTTGTCCGGTCTGCGTTATGCCCAAAGAACGCATTGACCATGCGGCCGCCCTTGCCTCCCAAGCCGATACCATATTAGTCACCCTAGGCGATATGATCAGAGTTCCCGGTTCTGTGGGCAGTTTGGCGCTATTTCGCTCAAAAGGCTGTGATATTCGGCCAATATACGATCCACTAGATACCTTAGCGATTGCCCGTGATAATCCTGATAAAACGGTGATTTTTTTCGCCATTGGTTTTGAAACATCAACGCCAATGACAGCGGCATTATTAGCGCAAGCTGAAGCGCTAAAAATCGACAATTTATTGTTTCATATTAACCATGTGCTAGTACCACCAGCCATTGATGCTGTGATGTCTGATAGCCGCTGTCAAGTCAATGCCTTTATTGGACCAGCACACGTGAGTGTAATTAGCGGCGCCCAAATTTATCAATCTACTGTGGATAAATACAAGACACCGGTTGTGGTGTCTGGCTTTGAACCTGTGGATGTTATGGAATCTATTTTGCGCATTGTGCGTCAAAAAGTAGCAGGCAAAGCGGAACTTGATAACCAATACAGCCGCTCAGTGAGCTACGAGGGCAATATTGCCGCACAGCAACTGGTCGACAAATACTTTATGGTTCGCGACAGCTTCCGTTGGCGTGGACTTGGGCCGATTGCTAACTCTGCGCTGACGCTGCGGCCTGAATATCATCACCGTGATGCTGAACGTATTTATGCCAAGATATTGCCCACAGAGGAAATTGATGATCATAAAGCCTGCATGTGTGGCGATATTTTGCGTGGTTTGGCCAATCCTAAAGACTGTAAAGTATTTGGCCGAGGTTGTACGCCACAAAGCCCGCTTGGCAGCTGTATGGTGAGCTCTGAAGGCGCCTGTAATGCTTATTATCGCTATGGAGAAGTGAGTCATGCCGACTAAAAAAACCATTCAGCTTAGCCACGGTGGTGGCGGTAAAGAGATGGATCAATTGATCCATGAGCTGTTTTTTAAAGCCTTTGATAATCCTATTTTGACCGCGCAAGAAGATGCGGCCACATTGAACATGTGTGGTCATATTGCCTTTACTACCGATTCATTCACGGTTTCACCGTTGTTTTTTGCTGGTGGCGATATCGGCAAGTTAGCGATTGCTGGCACAGTAAATGATTTAGCTATGATGGCCGCGCAACCTGAATATTTGAGCTGCAGCTTTATTATTGAAGAGGGATTTCCTCTTGATGACTTAAAAACCATTGTTAACAGCATGGCGACTGAGTTACGTAAATCTGGCGCTCGAATTGTCTGCGGTGATACTAAAGTGGTGCCTAAAGGCTGTGCTGATGGCTTGTTTATAAACACGTCTGGCGTTGGGCGTATTTTACGTCCTGATATTTCAGCGCGTAACTTACAAGTCGGAGATGCGATTATTGTCTCTCGGGATATTGGCTGCCACGGCGCGGCCATTTTAATGGCTCGCGATGGCTTAACGCTTGAGTCTGAATTGCACAGTGATTGCGATACTTTATGGCCTATTATTGAGCAGTTACTTGTGGCCAACATTAACATTCATGCTATGCGCGACGCCACTCGGGGCGGCTTATCCGCAGTATTAAACGAGTGGGCTAAAGCGTCGCAAATTGGCATTAACGTTGACGAAGCCAGTATTCCTATTTGTGATGAAGTCAAAGGCTTATGTGAATTATTTGGCTTTGAACCTTTTGATTTAGCCAATGAAGGCACCTTTATTATGGCCTTACCAATGGATGTAGCCGAAGGCGCAATTGAAGTCATGCAGCGTTATGGTCATTGTGAGCATGCGGCGATAATTGGCCAGGTGACTGACGGGCATCCTGGTAAAGTGGTGCTGCAAACCCCTTGGGGCAGTAGTCGCTACTTAGATTTACCACAAGGTGAATTGCTGCCAAGGATTTGCTAATGCATGAATACTCGATTGTGATGGCGTTAATGGAGCAGTGCGAAGCCTTAGCTTTGGAGCATCAAGCCACAGGCATAGAGCAAGTGGTGCTTAAGATTGGTATTTTAAGTGGCGTCGAACCCGCTTTATTATCCCAAGCATTTGACACCTTCAAGCTTGAAACGGTATGCCATAACGCTAAATTGATAATGAATATTCAACCGTTAGTGTTGCAATGCCGCGACTGCCAAACGCAATCAGAAGTCAATGAGCGCACTGTGATATGCCCCGAATGTGGCGGCAATAACACTCTGGTGATCGATGGTGAAGACATGATGCTGATGCAGTTGGTGCTCGATACCTAGCATTTATACAGATAACAATTAACAGATTATTGAACGACGCGTTAACTCAATCAAAACGATGATAACAAAAGTAAACCCAACAGAAGGACTCCACCATGAAATATTTATCTCTTGCCTTTATTCTTGCCACCATTCCATCTATTGCCATGGCACATGAGGGACATGGAGGGGTAGGACTTTTTCATCATTTCACTCAACTCACTCCAGCCATCGTACTTGTGGCTATTGTGGCCTTTATCTATTGGAAGCGAAGTAAGTAATCAAGCGACTCGTGGTTAAGCGATAGGTAACGCCAGTTTAGGCTCTGTATTGCGAAGCAAGAACAAACTTATTGCCTTAACAGAGTTAACCTGAACTCAAGTTAGTGAGTGTATAGCTGCAATAAAAAAGCCTTCCAGTGGAAGGCTTATTGTGTGGCTGCAATTTATCAGCAGCGCATAATGGACTCAGTTATCGACTCAGTTCAGCGGTAACTAGGCTTAGAACATGTCAGCTGGCATGGCCATAATCGATTTATCACCTTGATTAACTTGTGATAAATGATACTGAGATTTTGATAGTAGCTTATCCATGTAGAAATCTGCCACAAATTGCTTTTGCGCAGCAAAGCTTTGATCTTCGTGGCTTGATGCTTTATCGGCCATTAATAACCAGAAGTAGCCGTATACTGCGTAACCAAAGGCATCTAAAAAGTCGACCGCACAAGAGTTTACTAATGCTGGTTGAGTTTTCTTATTAGCATTAATATAGTTAGCGGTTGTCAGCAACTCATCAAATACTCGGCTTACCATCGCTTTATGATCACCATTTGCCTGAGTTAACTCAATAAGACTCGCATTCACTTCAGCGACAAATTCAGTCAAGGTGGCAACGTCATCACCGGTAATTTTACGGCCTAAAAAGTCGATAGCCTGAATACCGTTAGTGCCTTCGTATATTTGTGCAATACGGGTATCACGCACAAACTGCTCAATACCTGTTTCACGGATATAACCATGACCACCAAAGACTTGCTGGCCCATGATGGTGGCATCTAAACCGCGGTCAGTTAAAAAGGCTTTTGATACTGGGGTCAGTAAACCTACATATCTAGCCGCCTTTACTTGTACATCTCCACTAGCATATTTTGCTAAATCCAGCTGCTTACCGGTATATACCGACAATGCTCTACCCGCTTCAGTCATAGCGCGAATCGTTAATAGCATACGACGCACGTCGCCATGAACAATAATTGGATCAGATGTTGCACCCGTGGCAGAACCCGCTGCTGCGATACCTTGTAAACGATCTTTAGCATATTCACTGGCCATTTGATAAGCCGCTTGCGCGTTACCTAAACCTTGTAAACCAATGGCTAAACGCTCATAGTTCATCATGGTAAACATACACACTAAACCACGATCCGGCTCACCGATTAAAAAGCCTTTAGCATTATCGTAGTTCATCACACACGTCGCGGATGCTTTCAGCCCCATCTTGTGTTCAATAGAACCTACCGTTACACCATTAGGTTCGCCTAAGCTACCGTCGCTGTTAACGCGAATTTTAGGCACTAAAAATAATGAAATACCTTTTGAACCGGGTAGTTTAGCTAATACTAAGTGAATAACGTTTTCAGTTAAATCTTGATCGCCGCCAGTAATAAAAATTTTGTTACCCGTAATGGCGTAGCTGCCATCATCAAGTGGTTCTGCTTTAGTGCGAATACCTCGTAGATCAGAACCTGCATGAGGCTCGGTCATGTCCATGGCACCAGCCCATTGGCCAGTATACAAATTAGGTAAATAGGTTTGTTTTAACTCGTCGTTGGCATGAGCATTAATACATAAGGCAGCGCCTGCGGTAAGTGAACTGTAAAGCGTAAATGAATTACATGCGCTATAGCCCATTTCATCTACCAGTACACCGAGCATTTTGGGCATACCCATGCCACCAAAATCCGCCTCGCCGCATAATCCCACCCAACCGCCATCAGAAAACTGCTGATACACTTCTTTAAAACCATCAGGGGTAATAATGTCGTTACCTTTATGAACCACACCTTGCTCGTCACCGTTGCGATTTAAAGGGTGAAGCAGATCACGGCTGATCTTATTGGCTTCCTCTAGAATGGCGAATGCAGTATCAAGGTCAACAACATCTGCCATCGCAGGAAGCTGTTCCCATGTTGCTTTTGCATCAAATACCTGTGCCAACAAGAATTGCATGTCCTTTAACGGTGCTTGGTATGGGTTCATAAGAGTCTCTTAAACGAATAATTAAAACAGTTGTTTTAATTTATACTAAAGCGTCACAAAAGGAAAAGCTTTTTAGCAATTATCTAACCATATTTTGACGAATGTTGGCTTCTCACTTGCCTTTATGTTGATTGTTTAGGTTTCTCAACCCAATAGGGTTTCAATGAGTTACAATTGGCCGAACGCTGATTGGGTGAGCAACTTATTTGATTAACAACTATGGTGTGTTTAAAGCACATTGTTCACCACAATAAACAGACCTTAGCATTAGATAATAGCAAGTGACACTTTATGCATACTCGCACTGAATCGCAGGCCTCATCACCAATTTTATCTGAATACTTTCAGCAAGTAACAGTTATTGGTAATGCAAGTGGTGATTGGCAACCCGCTCAAATTGGACATACTTTCATCTTTAATGGCACTCAACATGAAGCCGATAAAGTGATTAATATTTGTAATGGCCCTTATGCTGGCTCACATTATGCTTTTGTGGTCAGTAATAGCCCGGATAACGATCAATTAGTGTCACTGCTTACCGAAGTAGGCGAAACTCTCGAGGTGCAGTTAACCTGTTGGCCATCATCAGGACTGGTGACTATTTTATTAATGTCCCTGATGGCACAACAGGTCAATGTACAGCGGATGTCTTTATTACCCTCTTTAGCCAGACCTGATGACATGCCGGCGAATGAGTATTTACCCTGCATGGTGCATAATTGGTTAGGCGAACGTCGTATCGCCTTAGGATTACAGCTCACCAGCTATAATATTCAGTGGCCAGCGTTATTTCTCGATGATGCATCTCCCCTATTGCCGCAGGATAACGAACCCGTTGATATTAATCCATTTGAAGTATTACTGAGTGATGCGGTCCGTCGCCGGCAAAATAAGCTATTAAGTCCAGACAATACTGACCCACAATTTAAGGTGGCGCAACGCTTAGCCCTGCAAGTCAGCTCGGATACACCAGATAATCTTGAGGTGCAATATGCGTTACTCGCCGCATTAAGTAACTTACCTAGTGTGCAATGGTTAACCTACGCCAATCAAAGCGACTTAATCTTGGCTGAGTCGTTGTTTTATAATCAATACCCAGACAGCCAAGCCAGTTATTGGTACCTAATTGATTATCAAGCATCACAATACTTAGACACTATCCGCCATCACCTTGCTTATTGTCAGCAAGTCATAGCGTTAACGGCCAAGCAGGCTAATGCAGAATAGTAAACACCACACAAAAAACGCCTCTATTTAGAGGCGTTTTTTGTTAATGATTAATAATTACCACATTAAATCGTCTGGAATCGCGTAGTCGGCATATGGATCATCAGCGCCGCTAACCTGCGCCACAGAATCTTTAGCTGCTTTATCCCACAAATAACCACACCACTGCGGCACAAGTAACTTCACTCGTTCAGCAAGCTTATGCGGCACTATGTAGCTTTTATCTTCATGACGGATGATGCCTAAGGTGCCATTTAATAAATCAGCTTGAATTTTGTCGGTGATGTAAACCGAATAAATTTTGTTTTCTAGGGTGTAGTTGAATTTCAGCTCTGCATCTCTAGAAACGGTAATGGCAAATTTAGCAAACTCGCTGATTAAGCCACGGACTTGTCCTTTTTCAGTTGCTGCGGCAAAGCGCTGCTCATTTAAGGCTTTATCTTTTTTGGCTTGCGCTAATTTTTGCTCAGCAATCTGTTGCTTGAGCGCTGAACTGCCGTCATCTACCTTTGATTTTTTATCACGACGCTTTTGGGTTTTAACGTCGCGCACTTTTTGTTTACTGGCAAGACCTGCTTTAAGCAATTGATCTTGTAATGCATTGGCCATGTTATATACCTTTAATTTTATCGATTTTTATAAACCGTGCTTCGCGGCAATGTCACCTAATTCGGTCATTGCAATACTGGCGCCACCTAATGACCAACCGCCATCAACGGGTAATACTACGCCGGTAATATATGATGCCATATCTGATGCGAGGAATAAGGCAGCGTTTGCAATGTCCTGACCCTGGCCATTACGTTTTAACGGCACGCTATTTGCCACCCGTTGCTGTAACTCATCAGTGGGGGCTAAACGGTTAAAGCCTTCAGTATCGGCTATAGGCCCTGGAACAATAGAGTTAATTCTAATGCCTTCAACGCCCCACTCTAACGCTAATGTGCGAGTGAGCATATCAACACCGGCTTTAGCGGCGCAAACATGCACTTGCAATGGCATGGCGATATAAGCTTGTGGCGCAGAAATTTGAATAATGCTGCCATTTGGGCGAGATAACAATGGATAAGCATGTTTCAATACTTGAAAGCTGCCAATTAAATCAATATCGATAACCGATTTAAAACCATTAGGAGACAATTTTGCCGCACTGGCAGGGAAATTACCTGCTGCACCACTGATCAACACATCAATATGCCCATAAGTGGAAGCAATTTTATCAAACCCAAGGGTTAACGCATCGTTGTCGCGCACATCAAAACTCACCCCTAAATGAATAGCATTTGGATTAGCTTGATTGAGTAATTCAACGGCGGCATTGACCTTATCAACACTGCGACTGGCAACGGTAACATTGGCGCCAGCTTTTGCAAATTGAATCGCAACTTGAAGATTAATGCCAGAGGTACCACCCACCACGACAACATTTTTAGCCGTGTAATCAAACCTTGTATTATCAGACATAGTCATCCTTTATTTCTGTGTGATTGCTTGATGTTGATAAGTGTACTTTACTGGCATCATTGCTAGATAATATCTCTGTTTCAATAATGCCTTTACATCAAACATGTAGCGATTGATAAATAGCCTTGAGCGCTGCTAAGGGATCGGCAGCTTGAGTGATTGGGCGACCGATCACCAAATAATCAGACCCAGCAGCAATGGCTTGTGGAGGCGTCATCACCCGATGTTGATCACCGGCATCACTGCCAGCCGGTCTTATCCCTGGGGTCACTAAGGTAAAGTCTTGGCCAAATGATGATTTTAGTAATTTAGCTTCTTGAGCTGAGCACACCACCCCGTCTAAACCAGCTTGATGAGTCAGCTTAGCTAAGCGCAGTACATGTTCAAATGCTGGCACATTGATACCCAATAAGGCTAAGTCTTCATCTGACATTGAGGTTAATACGGTAACCGCAATCAGTAGAGGCGCCTCTTTACCGAATGGTATTAGTGCTTTTTTAGCGGCCTGCATCATAGCAAGTCCCCCACTGGCATGCACATTAGTCATCCACACGCCTAAATCAGCAGCAGCGGCAACGGCTTTGGCAACGGTGTTGGGAATATCATGAAATTTCAAATCAAGGAATAAATCAAAGTTTCGGCTGTGAATATCATTAACCAACTCAGGCCCAAATAAGGTAAACATTTCTTTGCCAATTTTTAACCGACATATCTCTGGGTCGAGTTTATCAATAAAGGTCAATGCGTCATGTTTATTGTCATAGTCGAGGGCGACTACAATTGATTTCTCAGTCATTGGAACTCCAGCGGTAATATGGTGTTACTGCATTAATTATAGGGTTGGTATTTTACGATGGCCACGTTATTCACCATCTAGGCCTTTTATCCGCTTGATACTGCCCCATTGTTTGCATGATGGACAATGCCAATACAAACCGTGAGAGGGAAAACCACAGGCAGTACAGCGATAACTTGGGCGGAATTTAATTTGTTGTTCAACAAGTTGCTCTAGCATAGATAAACTTTGCTTAGCTTGACCATCTTCAGCTTGTTGAATGTGTAACTTCATTAAATGCTGAAAACCTTTCATGGTAGGATGACGATATAAATTATCTAGCATCATGGTTTCAGCACTTTGATGTTGATCTAGGCTTATTTTGTGCTCAGCTAATGCCACCACTACACTTGCTCCGGCGCCATCGGCAATGGCTTTGGCGAGTAGTTCGTGAAAACCATTAGGATCTTGTGTGTCGCGATAAACTTGTTTTGCTATTGAAACGCCATCGGCAAATAAATCAATATCAGCCACTTTCAGCTCTTGTAACGCGTGCTTACATAAGTCAACTTGGCCAGCATCAAGATAAATCTTGGCGAGAGTTAACCAAGCTCGACCACATTGAGCATCCTGCTTAATGGCTTGTTGCAGCTTTTTAATTTTATCTGTTTCATTATGAGCTTCATCAGCTAGCTGGCAATAAAAATGGGCTGTGGTGCGCTTAAGCACTTGCTGACGTTTACGAGGAAGACGCTTAGTGATATCGATGGCACTTTGCCATTCTTTAGTCACTTGATAGATTAATAACAGCTGAGTTTCGGCTTCTTCACTGTGATCATCTTGGCTGACCAAGTTAATAAAAATTTCTTCGGCGCGGTCATAAAACCCAGCAGCCATATAATCTTTACCTAACTCCATCATCGCAATATCGCGCTGCTCATTGGTTAAACTCGGTCTGGCAATCAAGTTTTGATGGATACGAATGGAACGATCCACTTCACCTCTTTTACGGAATAACGAACCTAACGATAAATGAGTGTCGATGGTTTCGTCATCGACATCCAGCATGCTGATGAATAAATCAACCGCTTTATCAGACTCGTTAGACAGTAAAAAGTTAAGCCCAGTAAAATAATCTCGGCTTAATTTTTTACTCTGCTGGCTATCGCTATGACGAATACTGCGTCGTCCCATATACCATCCATAACCGGCAGCGATAGGTAATAACAAGAACAAGATTTCTAGCATACTAGACAGCTTGATCCTTAGGCATTACAGCAACACTTGTTGCATCTGCAGCATTGAGCTTTTTAAGGGCTTTATTGCTTTTACGCAACGCCAGCTTTAGCTTGACGATATGGTAACTTGCAAATATCCAGCTGATAATAAACCCGCTGAAAAATACCACGGCAAGCACAATAGGTAATCGATATTGCCCTTCTGCAATAAAGTAACTTAAGGTGACAACTTGCTCATTTTTAGCACCAAATAATAATGCTAAAACAAACAATAGCCCAACTAGTACAACGACAATAAATGATCTCACGCTATTCTCCATGAAGGTGCATCAATATAATGATTATCCAAGAAATTTACTGGGCTGACCAGCATTGACTGCCATTAGATACAAAAAAGCCTCCAAGAGGAGGCTTTTTATTAAAGCGTTAATCAAGGATTAACAGCATCGACACGTTCGCGCAGTTCTTTACCCGGCTTAAAGTGTGGAACATACTTGCCTTCCAAATCAACTGAGGTACCAGTTTTTGGGTTACGGCCAGTACGTGGCGCACGATAGTGAAGTGAAAAACTACCAAATCCACGGATTTCTATACGATCACCGCTTTCTAATGTTGTTGCCATTTGCTCCAACATCTCTTTGATTGCACTTTCCACTTCTTTCGCCGACAGTTGCGACTGCCTAGTGGCGAGTTTTTCGATAAGTTCAGATTTTGTCATCTTAGCTATCCCATATTATCAAGCCAAACACAGTCGCCTAATGGGGACCACGTCCCCATACAACAGACGATTTTCGATTACTTACGAGCTGCTTTGAATGCTTCAGCCATTGCGCTGCTCATTACAACTTCGTCTTGCTTGTTCAAAGTAGCGATCGCTTCTTTCTGTTCAGCTTCATCTTTCGCTTTGATAGATAAGCTGATAGAACGGTTCTTACGATCTACGCCCATGAACTTAGCTTCGATAGCATCACCTACTGAGTATACAGTAGATGCATCTTCGATGCGGTCTGCTGAAATATCAGCTACACGAATGTAACCTTCAACAGTTTCTGCTAGTTCAACTGTAACACCTTTTGCGTCAACAGCAGAAACAGTACCGTGAACTACGGTGCCTTTCTTCTTGTCAGCTAAGTATGCGTTGAATGGATCGTCTTCAGTTTGCTTAACACCTAAACTGATGCGCTCACGCTCTGGGTCTACTGAAAGCACTACAGCGTGGATTTCATCGCCTTTCTTGTATTCAGAAACTGCGTCTTCGCCAGTACCGTTCCAAGAAATGTCAGATAAGTGAACAAGACCATCGATTCCACCGTCAAGACCGATAAAGATACCGAAGTCAGTGATTGACTTGATCTTACCAGATACTTTGTCGCCTTTGTTGTAACGAGTTGCGAAGTCATCCCATGGGTTAACTTTACACTGTTTCAGGCCTAGAGAAATACGACGACGCTCTTCATCGATGTCTAGTACTAACACTTCAACTTCATCACCTAAGTTAACAACTTTAGATGGGTGAATGTTCTTGTTAGTCCAATCCATTTCAGAAACGTGTACTAAACCTTCAACGCCTTCTTCGATTTCGACGAAGCAACCGTAGTCAGTTAAGTTTGTTACGCGACCAGTTAGCTTAGTGCTTTCTGGGTAGCGCTTGCTGATTTCTAACCATGGATCTTCGCCAAGTTGCTTAAGACCTAGTGATACGCGAGTACGCTCACGGTCATACTTAAGTACTTTAACGTTGATTTCGTCACCAACATTAACGATTTCAGATGGGTGCTTAACGCGTTTCCAAGCCATAGTGATATGTAAAAAGACCGTCAACACCACCTAAGTCTACGAATGCACCGTAGTCAGTAAGGTTTTTAACGATACCTTTAACAGCTTGGCCTTCTTGTAGATTCTCAAGAAGAGTATCACGTTCTGCACTGCTTTCAGATTCGATAACAGCACGACGAGAAACAACAACGTTGTTACGCTTCTGGTCAAGCTTGATAACTTTGAATTCTAATTCTTTGAACTCTAAGTGAGCGGTGTCGCGAACTGGGCGCACGTCAACTAGAGAACCTGGTAAGAAGGCACGGATACCGTTTAATTCAACAGTGAAACCACCTTTAACTTTACCATTGATGATACCGATTACAGTTTCAGCATCTTCGTACGCTTTTTCTAGAACGATCCAAGCTTCATGACGCTTAGCTTTTTCGCGAGACAATTGAGTCTCACCGAAGCCATCTTCAACAGAGTCAAGGGCTACGTCAACTTCATCACCTACTTGGATTTCTAAAACGCCTTGTGCGTTTTTGAATTCGTCAGCATTGATTGGGCTTTCAGACTTAAGGCCTGCGTCAACAAGTACCATACCGTTTTCGATGGCAACAACTGTACCACGAACGATAGAACCTGGACGGAACTCTAGGGTTTGAAGGGATTGTTCAAATAGATCAGCAAAAGATTCAGTCATGTTTTAGGTTACTTTCATTAAATAAACCACCATCCATCCTAGATGTGGAGTCTAGTAATATTATTCGTGTCATCCTTAACACGAATACCTACTGCACAGTAATCGACAATTCGGTTACGCAACAGTAATTTTTTGTCTAACGTACTCAAGCACTTGCTTCAATACATCTTCAATGCCAATGCCGCTTGTATCAATGACAAGTGCATCTTCAGCTGGGACCAGCGGCGAAGCGGCGCGATTGATATCACGGTCGTCTCGTTCAATAATTTCAGCTAAAAGGCGATCGATTTTAACATCGAAGCCCTTGTCCTGCAACTGATTATAGCGTCTTTGCGCTCGTTCTTCGGCAGACGCTGTTAAAAATATTTTTACCGGGGCTTTTGAAAAAACTACGGTGCCCATGTCACGTCCATCAGCAACCAGACCTGGCGCGGCACTAAAAGCCCGTTGACGACGCAACAATGCCTCACGTACCCGTGGAAGCGCCGCGACTTTAGAGGCTGCATTAGAGCATTCTTGAGTACGAATGGTCGTGGTAACGTCTTCACCTTCAAGAATCACTTTAATGGCATCAATGTCGGTACCAGTTAAAAATTGGACATCAAGGTGAGCAGCTAATAAGGTAAGTGCTTCTTCGTTTTCTAGCTCAACGTCATGATGAATAGCGGCTAAGGCTAAAACACGATAAATCGCCCCGCTATCTAATAAATGCCATCCTAAATGTTGTGCCAATAATTGGCATATTGTGCCTTTCCCTGCACCGCTAGGGCCATCTACTGTGATCACTGGAGATCGTTCTGACATAGTTTCCTCCGAAAATAATCTATCGTCCCTGAAAAAGATAAAGGGTTCATCAAAATAAGCGCGCGCATTGTATAACAAAAAAATGTTAATTACTGATGAATTTTCGGTTATTAAAACCAAGATCGCTCTTTTATATTGCAACACAACATAAAAGAGCAAGTGACAATCTGGTTAGGTGGATTGTTTTGCTAGACGAGCAAATTGCGCAAAATAATCTGGAAATGTCTTAGATGTGCAGTCTGGATCGTTAATGGTGATACCGCTGTCAGCAAAAGCCATCATTGAAAAGCACATCGCCATCCGGTGATCGTTATAGGTGTCAATCGCTGCGGTATTTAATATCGCTGGCGGCGTGATAGTAATGTAATCATAACCTTCATCAACGATCGCACCCACTTTACGTAACTCAGTCGCCATCGCCGCTAAACGATCGGTTTCTTTAATGCGCCAGTTGTAAATATTGGTCAGTTTTGTGGTGCCTGTGGCAAATAAAGCCGCAGTGGCGATGGTCATGGCGGCATCAGGTATGTGGTTCATGTCCATTTCAATGGCGCTGAGAGAGTGGATTTTCTGGCAATAATAAAATCATCGCCCCACTCTATATCGGCACCCATTTGGGCTAATGCATCAGCAAACTTAACATCGCCTTGAATACTTAAGCGGCCAACACCAGTGACCTTCACTTCGCCGCCTTGGATAGCGCCAGCAGCGAGGAAGTAAGATGCCGATGAAGCGTCACCTTCTACCAGTACTTTACCTGGTGAGACATATTGCTGACCGGCCTTAATTTCGAAACGTTGATATTGATGATTAAGCACTTCGACACCAAACTGCTTCATTAGCGCAATGGTGATATCAATATAAGGTTTAGAAACAAGCTCGCCCTTAATATTAATGTTGACGCTGTCTTTGGTCAGTGGCGCGACCATGAGTAATGCGGTTAAAAATTGACTTGATAAATCACCGGCAATGTCAACATCACCGCCATTTAAGCCTGTTGCCTTAATCGTTAATGGTGGGAAACCATCATTTTTCAGATAGGTGACATCAGCGCCTAATTGACGCAGCGCATCGACCAAATCGCCAATTGGACGCTCCTCCATACGAGGCTCACCGGTTAAGGTAAATTCGCCATGACCTAATGTCAGTGCGGCACATAATGGACGCATTGCTGTACCAGCATTACCAAGAAATAAACTCTGTGCATTTACAGATGAAATTGCGCCCCCTAAACCGGTCAGTTCACAAACAGTATTATTGTCAGACAATTGGTAATGCACACCTAACTGCTTTAATGATGCCAACATATAACGAATGTCATCAGAGTCGAGCAAGTTAGTCAGAGTGGTTTTACCCTGTGCTAAAGTTGCCAATAATAACGCGCGGTTAGAAATGCTCTTGGAGCCAGGAATGTTAATTTCGCCATTCATGCGGGTAATGTGGTCTAGACGCAATTGTTTCATTAATACTCTTCTTAGTGTTGCACTCATTAAACGTCGATAGACCGATATATGAGTAAAAGGCTTAGCCGGAGAAATAAACGTGACATTGTTAATGTAATATGGAGCGGTGCACATTTTACAAATACATGTCACTGGCAATGTTTCGGTACAGTTTACTAATAATTTACTAAATAATTCTTCGTAGCCCTACGTTACTGATTGTCAGCAAGGATTCAACCGTTATTTTGTGTTTTAGGTGACTTTTATACTCAAGTTGAATTTATTTACTATTAAGTCGGTATTGAGGAGGTCATTGCGAGCATAATAATGCTTGTTTCAGTTGTCAGCCATTGTTGCCAAAATTCACTAATTACGCTTTTCTAATATCCGATCACAGTATATTTAGCAGTTCTTTATTGATGTAAATCACGTTATGCTAAAGACCATAATATGTATCTTGTTAGCTTATTTCGCCCTAATGCCTGTAAATTTAAAATAAGAAGGTCTATTCATGTTCAATTCATTAACCGCGTTGCCTGCCGATCCCATTTTAGGCCTATTGACTCAATACCGCGAAGACAATCACCCAAATAAAGTCGATTTAGGTGTTGGCGTATATAAAGATCCTCTTGGTCATACACCTATTCTAGATTGTGTAAAAGCGGCTGAAAAAATTCGTTTAGACACAGAAACAACCAAAGTGTACATAGGCCCAACAGGCTCAGCATCATTCAATCAACTTATGGGTGAATTAGCGTTTGGTGCCAGTCACAGCGCATTACTCGCTAACCGCGTTCGAACAGTGTCAACGCCTGGCGGAACCGGTTCTCTGCGCGTTGCAGCTGACTTTATTAAACGTTGTAATCCAAATGCCGTGTTATGGGTAAGCGACCCAACGTGGGCAAATCATACGGGGTTATTTGAAGCGGCTGGCATTACAGTTAAAACCTATCCGTACTATGACTACGACAGCAAAACCCTTAAATTTGATCAAATGCTGGCAACCTTAAATAGCATTGGAAAAGATGACGTGGTGCTTTTACATGCTTGTTGTCATAACCCAAGCGGCATGGATTTAACCACAGAGCAATGGGATGAAGTGGTTAAGGTTACTGTTAAGCAAGGCTTTACACCATTAATTGATATGGCTTATCAAGGTTTTGGTGACGGCGTAGATGAAGATGCTTACGGCGTACGCCAAATGGCCGCGGCCGTTGAAAGCATGATTTTATGCAGTTCTTGCTCGAAAAACTTTGGTTTGTATCGCGAACGTATTGGCGCTTGCTCCATTGTGGCTAAAAACAGCGCCACTGCAGATATTACCCAATCGGTATTGTTATATGTAGTACGCTGTCTTTATTCTATGCCGCCAGCACATGGTGCGGCGATTGTTGAAACCATTTTAGGCACTCCAGCCCTTAAGCAGCAATGGTTGGGCGAACTAAAGGTCATGCGTGATCGCATTAATGGTAATCGTGCCATTTTAGTCGACAAGCTTAAAGCCAATGGCGTTGATCGCGACTTTAGTTTTATCGCTCGTCAAAAAGGCATGTTTTCATTCTTGGGGGTTAATCCTGAGCAGGTAGCCATACTTAAACAGCAATACAGCGTTTACATGGTAGGTTCAAGCCGCATCAGTATTGCCGGTATCAGTGAAACTAATGTGGATTATTTAGCTAAATCTATCGCAGCAGTATTGTAACTAAACGCTATTGTCATCAAGGTGCGTTGAAGCCACATTACCTCATCAAAAAGGTCGCATATTGCGACCTTTTTTAAGCCTGTTAAACCAGCCTAAATATATTTACCCATAAGCATCGACTGGTTTGATAGCATCTGCCCCCATCTTTTATCATTTTCTCCTGCAAGCCATATTACTAGTGTTTATTTTTGAATCTCAACAGTGCCATCCCGCGATACCATCAATGAGTGATGAGTGCTTGCTGCGGCAAGATTAGTAACTGCACTGTTAAATCTATACATGAGGGTTGTAGATAAATTGAAAATGCTTGTGATGTTTGATTTACCATCATCGGGATACAGCTCCCAATTCATGAACCTTATTAACATTTCGACTTGGTAACTATTTAATTCCTCGAAAAAAGATATAGTCTGGCGCTGAATTTAACCTAACATCAACTCGGGAAATGTAAGGCACAATAACAAGAGTCAGCCTATTTCATATTGAACTTGTCATTTGGTTTACTAACACGACACAGTCTTTTATTACTGGCTCAGACAATAGCGGATCTATTGCAAGTCAATGCAGCACAGTTAGCGAAACAAAGGACTGTTCGATATCCGTTTATGACCCCGAGTTAAGATTAATCGACCTTAAAGGTAAGTCAGTTATGCAAAATGAAGCCGTAAGTGTACAAGATATCCCCGAGTCGACCGTTGTTTCAAGTACGGGGTGGTCGCGCCAAGATACGACCTGGATGTTAAGCCTATTTGGCACAGCCGTCGGGGCAGGTATTTTATTTTTACCAATCAATGCCGGAATGGGCGGATTTTGGCCACTCGTGTTTATGGCAGTGATAATAGGCCCGATGACCTATTTTGCTCATCGTGGTTTATCGCGTTTCCTGTGTTCTTCAGCCATTCCTGGTAGTGACATCACCCAAGTAGTAGAAGAACATTTTGGTATTGGCGCAGGTAAAGCCATAACCTGGCTATATTTTTTAGCCATTTTCCCAATAGTGTTAATCTACGGTGTGGGGATAACCAATACTGTTGATAGTTTTATTATTAATCAATTAGGCATGTTTACCGACGTACCAAGGGCCATGCTGGATGGAACGCCTATGCTGACTGAAGCAGGCGTGCAAGTTGTTGATAAAATCAGTGGTATTCCGCGCTGGTTACTTTCAGGATCACTAATCTTATGCATGATGTCTGTGATGGTCGCGGGTGAAAAATTTATGCTCTCGGTGACACGACTTTTAGTCTATCCATTAGTTGCGATCCTCGCCTTCATGTCATTGTATCTCATACCAGACTGGAAGTTTGATGCACTGATGGATGTGCCTTCACTCACTAATTTCTTGGGCACTGTTTGGTTAACCATACCAGTATTGGTGTTTGCCTTTAACCATTCACCTGCTATCTCTCAGTTTTCGGTGTCACTAAAAAAACAACACGGTGTCAATGCCTCGAAAAAGGCGGACGCTATCCTGCGCAATACAGCCATTATGCTAGTGGGATTTGTAATGTTATTCGTGTTCTCTTGCGTGCTGTCGTTAACACCGGCGCAGTTGTTAGAAGCAAAGGCTGATAACCTGCCAATCTTGTCTTATCTTGCCAACGTGCACGAAAGTGGCTTTATCAGCTATTTTGCTCCTGTGATTGCTTTCATCGCTATTATTTCATCTTTCTTCGGTCACTATATGGGTGCCACTGAGGGTTTGAAAGGCATTATCACTAAGCAACTGCCTAATAGCAGCAAGCCAGCCAATAGCAAAACATTAGACAAATGTATTTTAGGATTTATGTTTTTCACTATTTGGGGCGTAGCGATTATCAATCCAAGTATTTTGGGTATGATTGAAGCACTTGGCGGCCCGGTGATTGCAGCAATTCTGTATCTCATGCCAATGTATGCGATACACAAGGTACCAGCACTAAAAGCCTACCGTGGCCGAGTAAGCAACATATTCGTCGTTATTACTGGTTTATTGTCTATGACGGCCATTCTATTTGGTTTACTGAGTTAAATAAGATAATTCGAGCGGGCTCATCCCCGCTCGAATTATTCATTGAGACAGAGTGATATCAACAAACTCAGGACGAACGGCGCGATAGAAATTCAGCAAGCATTGATTGTAAATACGCTATTCAATGCCAAATTCTCCACGGCCGGCTCAGCGCATGCTAATGCGGCAGTGAATATAAAGAGGTGATTGCCGGAAATAATAATCCCAAAAACGAGTGTTATCCTTTAGCATATATTGTTATAACTTTATCAAAAAAAACTAGCAGTAGTTCAACCCCTTACTAGCATGATCTTGCTACGATTAAAGTCATATCACCTCCTGCCTCGAGTTAATACTGTTAATGTCTTTTACCAATCCCCAAAAAAATGTCTGCATTTGATGCCCAGTTTGAAGCACAAAAAATAGCCTTCGCACCAATAAGCTTTTAAGTAGCCCGTTACTTAAGTCAATTTGGCTTACTCGCAAAAGTAGATGACACCGGAAACGAAGGTATTAAGCTAATTCAATTTACTCAAGATTTTAAATTGTCTGAATATGCCATTTATGTATTGCTCGATATGGGATTAAGTATGGGCATTTTTGGGTGTAAGGATGAGCGTTATCGACTCGATAAAACCGGCTATTTTTTACTTTATGATGATATGGCATTCAAGAACCTAAACTTCGTCGATGATGTTTGCTATCAAGGTTTGTTTGATCAGCAATAAAGCGTTGAAATACACATATATCGATGACATAAAAAAAGCGAATGCTGTTTGGCATTCGCTTTTTTCTTTATTAAGCCGAACTTACGGTAAATAAGCGGTTCGAATTAACTGTGCTTTACAGCAAAGTTATTCATAAAATCAACTAACGCTTGCACACCCGCTAACGGCATGGCGTTATAAATACTGGCACGCATACCACCAACAATACGGTGCCCTTTTAACGCGACTAAACCGGCCTGCTCTGCTTGGGCTAGAAACTCACTGTCTAAAGCATCGTTCACTAATTGAAAAGTAACGTTCATACGTGAACGATTTTGTGGCGCAACACCATTTTTATAAAATGGATTGTTGTCGATACACTCATACAGTAACTTCGCTTTTTGCTGGTTTATCTCTGCCATGGCACTCACGCCGCCATTAGCCTGCAACCAAGCAAATACTTCAGAAGCTAAATACCAGGCAAACGTTGGAGGGGTGTTAAACATTGAACCGTATTCAACCGCGACACGATAATCCATTATTGAAGACTGCGGCAAGCTTGGTAATTTGAGCATATCGTCACGCACAATAACAATCGACAAACCCGATGGGCCGATGTTCTTTTGCGCGCCGGCATAAATAAGTCCGTATTTACTGACATCAATTTCATGCGACATGATAGTGGATGACAAGTCAGCAACTACCGGCCACGGACTAGTAAACTCTTCAAAAATTTCAATACCGTCAACGGTTTCGTTTGAGCAATAATGTACATAACGATAGTCTTTATCGATTGCATGTAAGTCAGGTAATGTCACTTGATTAAGGCCGTTGACCTGCTCAACAATATTAATACTGTCGATACTGTGCTCACCGGCTAGCTTCTGCGCTTCTGTTACCGCAGAAGATGACCATTGACCGCTGACCAAATACAGCGCCCGACCATTATCACCCAAGAAATTATTGACTACGTTAGAAAATTGCGCCCGGCCGCCACCATGCATAAACAACACATGATAGTTTTTAGGTATGTTCATTAACTTACGCAGTGTGACTTCTGCTTGTTCGGTCAGGGCAATAAACTCTTTACTGCGATGACTGATTTCCATCACGGAGACGCCAAGGCCATTCCAATCGATTAATTCCTGTTGTGCTTTTTGCATTACAGCTTGAGGTAACATAGCAGGACCCGCACAGAAATTATAAATCGCGCTCACAGACAACTCCTTGAATCAGTTTTTAATACACACATAAGACTATTAATACTAAGGACTTTAGCATCAATTGAATAGACTTTTATCAGCCTATTTTGATGAATTATTTTCCGTAAAATAAAACGAGCGCCATAAGGCGCTCGTTATTGATGTTACAAAGTAAACGTTCAGGTTAGTCCTGTTCGTCGCTCTCTACATCACTTTGTCCGTCACTCTCTACGTCAGACTCAGTAGACTCAGCCGCCTCAAGGTCAATCGCTTCACCTTCGATAATGTCCGCAGGTGGAATAACATTGCCTTCTGCGTCTAACAACTCTTCGGTTTGAATCTCTTCAATACGCTGCAAACCAACGACTTTCTCGTCTTCTGCGGTACGAATGATCGTCACACCTTGAGTGTTACGACCAATAATAGATACACCTTCTGCAGGAGTACGCACTAAGGTGCCTTTATTACTGATCAGCATAATTTCGTCAAAAGTACCTACTTGAACGGCACCAACAACTTCACCATTACGCTCGCTGACTTTAATCGATACCACACCTTTAGTGCCACGGCTTTTCGCTGGGTATTCACTCAGCTCAGTACGCTTACCATAACCATTTTCGGTTACGGTTAAGATAGCGCCGTCACCTTTAGGCACAATTAACGACACCACTTTTTGGCCAGCATCAAGCTTAATACCACGAACACCCGTTGCAGTACGACCCATAGGACGCAATGCAATCACTTCTTCGCCAGTTTCAGCATCAATCTTCACTTCACCGGTTTCAGAATCACGCGCTTTCTCATTAAAGCGAACCACTTTACCTTCGTTAGAGAACAACATAATGTCGTCACTACCTTCAGTAATATCAACGCCAATTAATTGGTCGCCGTCTTTTAGGTTCACAGCAATAATGCCGTTTGCACGAGGGTTACTGTACGCCGTTAATGCGGTTTTCTTAACGGTACCGTGTGCTGTAGCCATAATGATAAACTTATCATCAGCATACTCACGTACCGGTAGAATGGCAGTAATGTGCTCACCGTCAGAAAGTGGTAATAAGTTAACAATTGGACGACCACGGGCAGTACGACTGGCCAAAGGTAATTGATACACTTTTAACCAATACATTTTACCAAAGTCAGAGAAACACAAGATGGTGTCATGGGTGTTTGCCACCAATAACTTCTCAACAAAGTCTTCATCTTTTACTTTAGTTGCCGCTTTGCCTTTACCACCACGACGCTGCGCTTGGTAGTCCGACAATACTTGGTATTTTGCATAACCTAAGTGAGACAAGGTTACTACAACGTCTTCTTCATTGATTAAGTCTTCAAGACTCATATCAATTTCGTTAGCGTTGATAATCGTACGACGCTCATCACCGTATTGCTCAAGAATTTCTTCTAGTTCTTCTTTAATCACTTCCATCAAGCGCGATGGATTACGAAGAATGAATAACAGGCCTGCGATAAGTACTAATAGCTCTTCATACTCAGCTAAAATTTTATCGTGCTCAAGACCGGTTAAACGGTGTAAACGTAACTCGAGAATAGCTTGTGCTTGTTGCTCAGTTAAATAGTACTGACCATCGCGAATACCATACTCTGGCTCTAACCATTCTGGACGAGCTGCATCGTCACCCGCTTTTTCAAGCATGCCTTGTACATGGCCTAACTCCCAACCTTGTGCGACTAATTTAGCTTTAGCTTCAGCCGGTGTAGGCGAGGCTTTAATCAGTGCAATGATCGGATCGATGTTAGCCAGTGCAATAGCAAGTGCTTCAAGGATGTGGGCGCGTTCGCGGGCTTTGCGTAATTCAAATACTGTACGACGGGTAACTACTTCACGACGGTGAAGAATAAAACACTCAAGCATTTCTTTAAGGTTAAACAATTTAGGCTGACCATTGGTCAATGCCACCATGTTAATACCAAAAGAACACTGCATTTGTGTTTGAGCATATAAGTTGTTTAATACAACCTCACCCACTTCACCGCGTTTGATTTCAATAACAATACGCATACCGTCTTTATCAGACTCGTCGCGTAGGCCACTGATACCTTCTAATTTTTTATCTTTAACAAGTTCAGCGATTTTTTCAATCAAACGCGCCTTGTTAACTTGATATGGAATTTCATGAACAATAATACGTTCACGACCATTCTCTTCCGTTTCGATTTCCGCTTTAGAACGCATGATCGCGCGACCGCGGCCGGTGTTGTACGCATCAATAATACCTTTGCGGCCATTAATCGATGCTGCCGTTGGAAAATCTGGACCTGGAATGTATTCCATTAACTGTTCAATCGATAAGCTTGGATCTTCGATTAACGCCAAACAGCCTTTGACCACTTCAGTTAAATTGTGTGGTGGAATATTGGTGGCCATACCAACCGCAATACCCGATGAACCGTTAATTAATAGGTTCGGTACGCGTGTTGGTAACACCGCAGGGATCATCTCAGTGCCATCGTAGTTAGGCACAAAATCCACAGTTTCTTTTTCAAGGTCGGCTAATAATGAATGCGCCAACTTTTGCATGCGGATTTCGGTATAACGCATCGCAGCTGCAGAGTCACCGTCGACAGAACCAAAGTTTCCTTGTCCATCAACTAAGGTGTAACGTAGCGAGAATGGTTGCGCCATACGTACAATCGTATCGTATACAGCTGTGTCACCATGTGGGTGATACTTACCAATTACGTCACCAACGACACGAGCGGATTTTTTATATGGTTTGTTCCAATCGTTTTTTAATTCGCTCATTGCGAACAAAACCCGACGGTGAACAGGTTTTAACCCATCACGAACGTCAGGCAATGCACGACCTACAATTACGCTCATGGCATAATCAAGGTAAGAATTCTTAAGTTCGTCTTCGATGTTAATTGGCGAAATAGATGATGCCAGATCAGTCATAAACTGCGCGTTCCTCTAAAGTGAGCTGACAATAAAACTTCCATATTATTATCTAGCTTAAAAACGTGATTTGGCATTCTAACACAGATAATTAATGTCGCCAGAACAAAGACCTGTCAAATGCTCTATGACTCTTAAAAATGATAAAAAAGCTAATATATTCAGCGAATTTATATTATTGGCACATGAATATAGGCTGATAAATAAGTCATAATCAAAGCCAATTTGCTGATGCTTTAAGCAGTTAAGAGCACAATTTTACAATTAAGCTGGCTTAAGTGGATGTTTTATGAGCAAGTATGAACAAGCCAAGCCATTGTTGACTACTATTCACAAAGGTTATCGTTATAATAGCCTCCATACTTTATTAGACACTTAGGTTAAGTTATGTCACACGCTGAACAATCGACACCCAATGTTGATCCGCAAGAGATCGCAAAATTTGAAGCCATGGCACAAACATGGTGGGATCTCAATGGCGAGTTCAAGCCATTGCACTTACTTAATCCACTGCGTTTAAACTACATTGATCAAACCGCTGGCGGTATTTTCGATAAGAAAGTGCTTGATGTCGGCTGTGGCGGTGGCATTTTGTCAGAAAGTATGGCTCGCCTGGGTGCACACGTTGATGGTATTGACATGGGAACTGAACCACTTGAAGTGGCAAAACTGCATGCATTAGATTCTGGGGTAGCGGTTAACTATCTTAAAACTACCGCCGAAGCACACCGCGATACGCACCGCGAGCAATACGATGTAGTGACCTGTATGGAAATGCTTGAGCATGTACCGGATCCACAATCGGTAATTCAAGCATGTTGTGACATGGTAAAACCCAACGGTTTTGTGTTTATCTCGACGATTAACCGCAATATGATGTCATACCTTAAAACCATCATCGGCGCTGAATATCTATTAAAAATGCTTCCAATTGGCACCCACGATCACAGTAAATTTATTCGCCCATCTGAACTGATGGCATTAGTCGATAACACCGATTTATTGTGCAGAGATGCATTAGGTATTACCTACAATCCTCTATCAGGTGTATTTAAGTACACCAAGAATGTCGATGTTAACTATATGATAGCCACACAAAAAATAGATTAGCCAGCCTATGTTTTTCACTGTTGCAACAGTGAAAAACATAAATGAAGCCTAATAGCGTTATGTTATAGCGATAACGCTATTAAAGGCTGCGTGGATTTACTGCCATTTCTCTGTGAGGAGCTAACTCTTGCATATGCACGACATTAAAGGGGTACTGTTCGATTTAGACGGTACCTTAGCCGACACCGCACCTGATTTAGTCCAAGCATTAAATTTGAGTTTAGACGAAGCCGGTTTTAAGGTTCAAACGCTTGAAACCATGCGCCATGCGGCTTCACATGGCAGTTTATATTTGGTCAAGACCGCTATTCCACAGGCAGATGAACACGTTCAACTTGATATTCAACAAGCACTACTGCGCCATTATGCACGCATTAATGGCGATCATAGCCGTTTGTTCGACGATTTACCCGAACTCTTAACCCTATTAGATTCCCAAGCCATTCCCTACGGTGTCGTCACCAATAAGCCAGCTCGATTTGCTCGGCCATTAATACAAAAGCTGGGCTTAACCGATAAACTGAAAACCATGATCAGCGGCGATAGTACCTGTCACGCTAAACCTCACACTGCGCCGATGTTATTAGCCGCTCAACAAATAGCCATCGCACCTCAAAGTATTTTATACCTAGGCGATGCTGAGCGTGATTTAGTCGCCGCTCGCAACGCAAGTATGATAGGTGGCATTGCCTTATGGGGCTATTTATCAGCCAGCGACACACCGAATACATGGCCAGCAACATGCCAATTTGAACATGGTGCTGCATTAAAACACTTTTTTACTCCGTCGTCTTTTTGAGATCGATTCATCGAAAATACACCTCTGAATGCATCATTGGCTAAAGATTATGCTGACAATCACTTACCGATCAAAAGCCCTAAAAGATCAATCTAAAATTGAGGGTAAATTTTCGATCGCTGTTTATTTTAGCGATCAAAACTTTCTTATTTGATGGTTGAAAAAATATCATTTATAAAAAACACGTTATAAATTTGGGCTCTAGGGTTAGCTGTCACTAACCCTGCCGTTTATCCTCAAGTTATCCACAAGAAGTTAATATAATTGTGGCTTGCAAAAAAACTCAAACCTCACTATCTTGTATCTTAGATTTTAAATAACACCATATCTTGTGTGTGGCCGACAATCAAAACACTACTCCACAGCATAACAAGGAGATAGATGTTAACTGAACGTATTGGTGGTTTACTGCCATGTTGTGAGTACCTTCAAGTTGATTGTTTTAACATGGAATTGTTTTGTAACGGGTTCAGATCGAACCCAGCAGCACTGCATCCAACAACAGATCACATGATTAGATATAGAACCAAGGCCTCTCTTCAATGAATAGCAATATGACAGTCACTAAACGCAGTGGCGAACGTGAATCGATCGATTTAGATAAAATTCATCGCGTGATCACTTGGGCAGCCAAGGGATTAAAAAACGTCTCAGTATCTGAAGTAGAACTTCGATCTCATCTGCAGTTTTTTGATGGCATTCCAACCGAAGCCATTCATGAAACGATCATTAAGGCCGCGGCTGACTTGATCTCTCCTGAGTCACCTGATTACCAATTTGTGGCAGCCCGCTTAGCGGTATTCCATTTACGTAAAAAAGCGTTTGGCCAATTTGAACCGCCTAAGCTATTCGATCACGTCACCAAGTTAGTTGAAATTGGTAAATATGACATGCACATCATGGCGGATTACAGCCGTGAAGAGTTAGACATCCTTGATGGCTACATTGATCACTGGCGTGACATGAATTTCTCTTACGCCGCAGTCAAGCAGCTAGAGGGTAAATACCTGGTTCAAAACCGTGTGACTCACGAAGTATATGAAAGCGCACAGTTTTTATACATCTTAGTCGCAGCGTGTTTGTTTGCTCGTTATCCAAAAGAAATCCGTTTGAAGTACATTAAAGACTTCTATGACGCGACATCTTTATTTAAGATTTCACTTCCAACGCCAATCATGGCGGGTGTTCGTACACCGACACGTCAATTCAGCTCATGTGTACTCATCGAGTGTGATGACAGCCTAGACTCAATCAATGCTACGGCATCGTCTATTGTTAAATACGTGAGCCAACGTGCTGGTATTGGTATTAATGCAGGCCGTATTCGTGCTTTAGGTAGCCCTATTCGTGGCGGTGAAGCATTCCACACCGGTTGTTTACCGTTTTATAAGTATTTCCAAACGGCGGTTAAGTCTTGTTCCCAAGGCGGAGTCCGTGGTGGTGCAGCAACACTGTTCTACCCGTTATGGCATCTAGAAGTTGAATCACTGCTAGTACTGAAAAATAACCGTGGTGTTGAAGACAACCGTGTGCGTCATCTTGATTACGGCGTGCAGCTAAACAAATTAATGTACCAACGTTTAATCAAAGGCGATTACATTAGCTTATTTAGTCCATCTGATGTGCCTGGCCTTTACGATGCTTTCTTTGAAGACCAAGTCGAATTTGAACGTTTATACCTGCAGTATGAGCAAGACAGCAGCATACGTAAAAAGCAGATCAAAGCAGTTGAATTGTTTTCACTGATGATGCAAGAACGTGCCTCTACTGGCCGTATCTATATTCAAAACGTCGACCATTGTAATACGCACAGTCCATTTGACTCTAAAGTAGCCCCGATTAAGCAATCTAACTTATGTTTAGAAATTGCCTTGCCGACTAAACCGTTAACTAACATTGACGATCCAGACGGTGAAATCGCCTTATGTACTTTATCAGCGCTTAACTTAGGTGCGATTAAGGATTTATCTGAACTTGAGCCTTTAGCAGATTTAGCTGTGCGTGCATTAGATAACTTACTTGATTATCAAGATTACCCAATCAAAGCCGCGCAAACCAGCTCAATGAATCGCCGTACTTTAGGTATTGGTGTGATTAACTTTGCCAACTATTTGGCTAAAAATGGTAAAAAGTACTCTGACGGTTCAGCAAATAACCTGACTCATAAAACCTTTGAAGCAATTCAGTTCTATTTACTCAAAGCGTCAATGAACTTAGCTAAAGAGCAAGGTGCATGTCCGTTATTCCACGAGACAACTTATTCGAAAGGTATTTTACCTATCGACACCTATAAGCGCGATTTAGATAAAATTTGTGACGAACCATTGCACATGGATTGGGAAGGTTTACGTAGCGATATTAAGCAGTACGGCTTACGTAATTCGACCTTGTCTGCATTAATGCCTTCTGAGACTTCATCGCAAATTTCAAATGCGACTAATGGTATTGAGCCTCCACGTGGATTGATCAGCGTTAAGGCCAGTAAAGACGGGCAGTTAAAGCAAGTAGTACCAGACTTTGAGTTGCTTAAAGACAAGTATGAACTGCTGTGGAATATGCCAAACAATGATGGTTATATCCAGCTTGTTGGTTTAATGCAGAAGTTTATCGATCAAGCGATTTCAGCCAATACCAATTATGACCCAAGCCGTTTTGAAGGCGGTCGTGTACCAATGCAAACCTTGCTTAAAGACCTGTTAAGTGTCTACAAGCTAGGGATTAAAACATTGTATTATCATAACACTCGCGACGGTGCTTCTGATCAATTTGACGACATTATTGCTGTCGAAGAAGAAGACGATGGCTGCGGTGGCGGTGCGTGTAAAATTTAATCTTCACTTTATGTATATTTAGCGGGGGTCTTCCCCGCTTTTGGAAAATGCGTTTTCAGGACACCTAAATAATGGCTTACTCAACATTTTGTCAAATACCTAACGATTCGACCAAAGAACCTATGTTTTTCGGTCAATCCGTGAATGTGGCACGCTACGATCAGCAAAAATATGAAATTTTTGAAAAACTGATTGAAAAGCAATTAAGTTTTTTCTGGCGCCCAGAAGAAGTTGATGTCAGTCGCGACAAAATTGATTTCGGTGATTTACCTGACCATGAAAAACATATTTTTCTGTCAAACCTTAAATACCAAACTTTGCTCGACTCAATTCAAGGGCGTTCACCTAACGTAGCGTTTTTACCGTTAGTATCGCTACCTGAATTAGAAACCTGGATTGAAACCTGGTCATTTTCTGAAACGATTCACTCGCGTTCGTACACTCATATTATTCGTAATATTGTTAACAATCCTTCTGTGGTGTTTGACGATATTGTGCAAAATGATGAAATTTTAAAGCGTGCCGGTGATATTGCGGCTTATTACGATGATTTAATTCACCTTACCCAGATTAATAACCTGTTAGGTGAAGGCACTCATGTGATCGACGGCAAAGAAATTACCGTTAACTCACGCATACTGAAAAAGTCATTATATTTGTGCATGATGTCGGTTAATGCTTTAGAAGCGATTCGTTTCTATGTCAGTTTTGCATGTTCATTTGCTTTTGCTGAGCGTCGCGTCATGGAAGGAAATGCTAAAATCATTCGCCTGATTGCCCGTGATGAAGCCTTGCACCTTAACGGTACGCAACACATATTAAGCTTAATGCAAGGCGGCAAAGACGATCCTGAAATGGCCGAGATTGCAGCTGAATGTAAGCAAGAAGCCTACGACTTATTTGTCAAAGCGGCAGAACAAGAAAAAGCATGGGCCAAGTATTTATTTAAAGACGGATCAATGATTGGTCTTAACGAACAGATTTTGTGCCAGTATGTTGAATTTATTACTAATCAGCGGATGAAATCGGTACATTTACCACTGCCATACGAAGAATCGTCAAATCCTCTTCCGTGGATGAAAAACTGGTTAGAAAGTGATGCAGTACAGGTTGCCCCACAAGAAGTTGAAGTGTCTTCATACCTTGTAGGACAAATTGATTCTTCTGTTGATGGCGATGAGTTTTTAGATTTTGACCTATAAAACATTTTTCAAAAAAGCGCCTATTGTAAGCTTGAAAGGACAGCCGGTTATTTTATTTGACGGCCAACACTCAAGCTTACTAGAAGCGCTTGAAGCGAAAAAAGTAAAAGTATTTTCAGAGTGCCGCAACGGTTTTTGCGGCGCCTGTAAAACCACAATCATATCTGGAGAAGTCAGCTACCTCTCCAAACCTCTGGCAGAGCTTAAGTCTAACGAATGTCTGCCCTGCTGCTGTGTGCCTGAAAGCGATTTAAACCTCAAATTATCCACTGAGGGTGTACAAATTGTGGCTAAACGTCAATATGCGGCAGAAAATAGTAGCCATAAACAGACAACAGCATTAACCCAGCAGTTACAGATAACCCCCAAATTAGCTCACGAAGGTTAATCGATAAATTATTCTGTATGGTTTCTTGTATTTCAGTTGATCTGTTCAGTTAAACGACTTCAGCAAATATCTTGCAGTAAATGGATTGCCGCGGCGGTATTGACCTTTACATACAAAGGTTAGGATTACGGCTTAACTGTTGGGATTTAACTATTGAGGTTTAACCTACTCGCTGATATTCAGGGCGAAAATGAATAGTATTAATTTACCCAACTGAATCTAAACCTTCCAGCACTAATACTAATCTAATCTTAACCTCAGTCATCCCCCATAACAGCAGATCGCGGTGTGTTTTAACGCCGCTAACACTATTATCTTAAGCACATATGTCTCTTCATCAGCTTGGTTATTTTTAGCAGTAACACTGTCTATTTAACCTGAACTCGGGATAAGCATTGGACAACAAAAACCTGAAGGAGTGATGTTAAATAGGGCAGGCAAAAAGCGGATTGTAGCGCGACTGATATACCTAACGTCAGCTTAACCCTATGACTAACACTGATAACTGAAACTGAATCGCCATAATATGGAGCATGAAGGGATCAATGAGCGGCATTTAAGCTTGTTATCGGTGACAACAAGCTATTCAGAGGACATCGCTTATCACCTCTTTACGTTAGCGATTAACTATTGCTCAAAGCGTCGCAAGATGACACGTAACTGTCTAACTCAATATTCCCTTGTAAAATAATCCCATGATAATGTGCTTTTACCAGTTGATAATCTATACTCGGCGCAAAATAGTAAGTCACCTCTTCCGCCCCAGTTTGCTCAACGGGTATAAGTTGTAATTCTCCCCAGGGTGCGATGTTAGAGGTGAGTGAGTCTTTAACATAGTACTGATAGGATTCAACCGCATCAGAGGCTTGTCTTATCAGCGCAAATTGCTGTCGCCCGTTGAGTAAATACTCACGAATTTGAATGGCTAAGGTATCAACATCTCTGAGCGGTATGCTATTTGATTGGTAATGGCTGACTTCACCATCAACATCAACACGAGAGCCGAGACCGTGATGGTCTAGAGTGACTTGCATGTCTCGGGCACGAAAGCCGGTCACTTGTTGATGAAACTTATGCGTTAGCCATTCATGAGTGGAATTTGACCAGGATAACTCAGTGCGCTGCTGGTATTGAGTGCCAATACCTAAAATACTGGCTTTACTTGTTGAGGTAATAACGGCTGATTTACCCTGCCAGTTCTCGGTGCGGGTCATGTTGCCCATGTGCAGACCACTGAGAAAAATAGAGTAACTAAAGTTTCGCTGACACTCTTGCTCAACCTCAGCGGCCATGGCACTGCTACTGTGCAGCAATCCACTTGAAAAACCGAGAATCATCAGTACTCTCGTTGCCGCTAAACAAGCTGTGGTTGATACATTGAGATGACAATACCTTGTCAGTATCGGTCTTATTGGTGCCATTGATGTCACTAGAAAAAGCATTTCGGGTTTCTTTTCCTTTAAAAATAGGAATCGCATGAAGGCCTTATAAGCAATAATAAGACCTTAGGAAATATCGACTTAAAAAACTTCATTTACATTTAAGTAGAAGTTAGTGTCATTCTCACCCACCCCAACGTCAAAACGTAAATTAATATTGTCTTTAATTTTAAAGCGGAATCCAGTGCCGTAGGCGGTTAATAGAGTATCCGTTAACTCACTGACTTTAGGCGCAACACTGCCGACCGATCCCCAAAATACCATGCCATAGCGCTGAAATATTGGTAACCGATATTCAACCTGTCCCATCATCATTTGCTCATCGCGATATCGGCCTCTAATGTAACCGCGCATCGCATCTGAACCGCCAAGATCAGGTAAAAGGTTCCACGGCACGTCACCACTGGTAAGGTGACCTTGAACTTGCCAAGCGATTAATCCAGGTGTTGTCCCTAAATCGATATAATTCGCTAATTCAATATTATAGGTAGAAAACGAATCGAATTGGTCATTTTGATATAATCCAGCGTCCAGCTGAAACAACCAACCTTTTGTCGCATTTAAACGATAATCTCTTGAGTCATAAATACTGGTGATCACAACACCTGAGCTAAAATTATCTGGCAAAAGGCTATTTGCATCAACAGGGGCTTGGGTGGCAACTAATTCTAGACTGTCTGCTGTGGTATAAATAAAATCAGCACCTACGCCAATAAAATAGTTATCGGCGACTTCGGTCATCCAGCGCGGTTTAAAACTATACAGTTGTTCTTTGAATTCGTGATGATTAAGATCTTGATCGCCTTGTTCAATCCCAACACCATAATACACTGCAGCTTCATTGTGCAGCTCTAAATCAAGCAGCAATCGCTGCTTACCTTGATTTAAAAACGTCATGTTCTCGACTGTAACGCCATAGGATTGATTCATTGATGCAAACGAGTTCAATACTAATGATGAGGGCTGCTCTTCACTCGATGCATTATCGGTTTTATATAACCCTACCATTAATAGCCCTACACCAAACTTCTTCTCTGGGGTGTAATAAGCCGTAGGCAAATAGCTCATATCAATGGTTTTAGTGTCATCAAACTCACCATCGGCACCAAACACAGACAAAATATTATCAATCCATGTGGGTTGCATGTCTTTGGGGGTTTCAAAAAGAGGTTCAACTGCGTTGGCGGCGTTAGAAAAAATAAATAGTGCTAAAAGTAAGGTCCGTTTCATAAAAACTCTATTAAATGTAAAAAGAATTAGGCTTGCATGATGACTTCCATGCCAATGATTGAATCAAGCTTGTGTTAGTTGGCTACGTAATACTAAGTGGTAAAAGCTGTTGTCGATACAATGGTTTCAAATTCAATAACGATCAAATCTTCAAGTATTATCCTCGCTATCACTCAATACTAACTGAATAAAAACTGAAGCCTTACTGAATATAACGCTTATTTGAGTCAGAATTTAACCATTATCTCTTCCTCAAGCATCACTGTAGACATACTCTATTTGGCATCATTTACGTCAATGATACCACTAGTGTTCATAATGCCTGCTAATATAGCATATTCAGTGGTTAATATTGATGATAACTCCGAGCTCAGCCGATGGGCCTCACTCGGGGGAAGTGTATAACATCAGCTATATTTAGGTGGGTTGCTACAGGATTTTGATTCATTAGACAAGAGTATACAAACGACAAATTCAGTAATATATGCCTCATTTAATCAGTGATCCATCTGCAAGTAAAAATTATTTCCTTAGATATATCATCCAGCGCGCAAGTAAGGTATAACGACGCTATGAAAACGCCTATACGATTACAACCACTGGTTGACGATGGTCTCGTCGATGAAGTGATAAGCCAACTCATGAGTGGCAAAGAAGCTACGGTCTATATGATCAGATGTGGCGATGCGATCCGCTGCGCGAAAGTGTACAAGGAAGCCACTAAACGCAGCTTTAAAAAAGCAGCACAATATCAAGAAGGTCGAAAAACCAAAAACAGTCGTCGTGGTCGAGCCATGGAAAAAGGCTCTAAATACGGTCGAGAAGAACAAGAAAAAGCCTGGCAAAATGCCGAGGTCGACGCATTATACAAATGCGCGGCGGCTAAAATTAGAGTACCTGTGCCTTATGGCTGCTTTGATGGTGTGCTATTAATGGAGTTGATCACCAATATTCATGGTGATGTTGCACCGCGATTAAACGACGTAACACAGATGAGTGTCGAGCAAGCACAAAGCCAGCATTACATTATGATGGGTTATGTTGTGCGTATGCTATGTGCGGGTATTGTGCATGGCGATTTGTCTGAGTTTAACGTGCTGGTCGACAAAGATGGTCCAGTGATCATTGACTTGCCTCAAGCTGTTGATGCCTCAGCCAACAATAATGCCAAAGCAATGTTATTTCGTGATGTGAATAATATGACTGACTATTATTCACAATTTGCCCCAGAATTAGCCGCGACAAAATACGCTAAAGAAATGTGGGCCTTGTATGAACAAGGTGAATTAACACCAGAAACACAGTTAACCGGTTTGTTTGAAGAAGACACCACAGCCGCTGATGTGGATTCTGTATTAGAAGAAATCAACGCTGCTTTTGAAGAAGCTCAAGAAAGACGCGAGCGCATGAGCGAAGCGAACAACGACGAGTATTAAATCGATAGTTCATTCATGTGAACACCTAGGGAGACGTACGGACAAATTATCGAAGCTTTTATAGAAGATATAGTCTGGTTAATGTCTCCCTATTCTTTAGCCCTAATGAAAACGCAGAATCACGTACGCCCCCTTGTTAATTAAGCAGCAAGTTGTGTAAATATAAACGCTAGCTGCCTAAACTCTTCCGATTTTTGCAACCATAGCTAATCCTATTACGAACAAATACAATAATGTCCTTAATGGCTAAATCAGATCCTTTTTCCGCCATAGTCAGCAGAGAACCTTACCCTTGGCACACAGGCAAAATAATCAATTTAACCGCCTTACATAACCTTACTTTTATCATGGTTAATTAGGTGTATAATAAGATTGAAAGTTAACAAGGAGAATATTATGAATAGCTATGTTGTATCAGTATTACTCGTTTGTCTTACTACTTCTTTGCCAGTTACTGCTATTGGAAATAAAAATGGAGCCATGAGAATGTCTCAGATGCCGGTATTTTCCGATTTTGATAAGAATCAAGACAAATTGATATCTGAAGAGGAATTTGTGCAATTTCAAAAAGCACGGCAAGAGTTGCATCAATCTGAAGGGCGTATGTTAAAAAATGCCTCACGTGATGGTATGTTTGAACGTATCGATTTGGATCACAATAAGTTTATTGATGCTGAAGAGTTTCAATCTCATCGTGAAATGATGAGAAAGTCTAAATAATCTCTGCTCGGAACAATAATCAATGTCACTTTAGAGAGGTCATCAACATCACCTCTCTTTTTAAATACACGACACGATAGCACATGAGATTTAGCCATCTCAATCAGCATAATAGAACGCCTAACTCCCCCCCTTTCCAATCAAACACCATTCAAACTTGGCTTTATCGGGCTTATGCTTTGCGCTGTTCTCTGTAAAGCCATAGACATCAATTGGCCAGTGAAAATAATATCACTATATTGTCGACGTTTTTATATGCTTGTGATGATTTTATCCCGAACAAACATCGCCTTGCTCCTTTGGCTTATCAATGTTGACTATCTGTAGGTAAATGGCTAAAACACTGGGTCACACAGTCTCAGGTACTCATTGCTGCGTCGAATATCATAGCCTCACCATCACGAAGTATCACCAAGCTAAAACGGATAAATTATTCTGCCGCGACAAGCTTGCTTTTAAACACGCCATAAAAGGCAATACAGGCACCAGCAAAACCTAAGAAAGAACACACCAGACGATAGTCATTGTTGTCGATAAAGAAATTAGCCACACTAAATACCAATAAAATCAATAAACCAATATTTTTGGTCATCATCATTTTAGGCTCAAACATCAGCCATTGTTCGCATTTAGGGCATTGTGTTTCAACGCCATGTTTACCTTTGCGTACTTGTTTAAGTGCCTTGCGGGCAAACACACCCTGACAACGAGGACATTCCATTTTACATCACCTTTAATGATTTTTAATCAATATAATACAATGAATTAACTTAGTATCAAAGCTTATCATTCAACCCAATTTCTGATAAGTATAACAAACACCTTTAATTATTTATTAATTTTAACGATCGCTCAAAATCATATTTGAACGAATGTTACAGTTAGTTTATAGTCAAGGGAACTTGGGCATCATTAGCAAAATAAACACCGCATAGATGTGGATATTAACAACCTAGCTTGGCTACTTACTCAGAGCTTCAGCATTGACCATACACTCACAGAGCAATAATCATGAATAAAGTCATTGGATTTGATGTTTATGGCACCTTAGTGGATCCGCTAGAGATGGGCCAACATCTGCAACAACTGATTGGCGATAAAGCGCTAGAGTTTGCGCAACTGTGGCACGATAAAAAAGTCGAGTATGCGTTCCGTCGCGGATTAATGCAGCAATATGCAGATTTTGCAGTTTGTACTCAACAAGCACTGCAATATTGTTTGACGGTTTACAGCCTTACCCTCACTGCAAGTGCACAACAGCAACTGCTGGCAAAATTTAGTCAACTATCGGCCTTTGAGGATGTTATTGTTGGCCTAGCATCACTGCGTAATCAAGGCCATACCCTAGTCGCATTTTCAAATGGTCCAGAACTAGCCGTGCGCAATTTAATGCATAATGCTGGCGTGTTACCTCAATTACATGATGTCATCAGCGTGGACGACCTACAGACCTTTAAACCTAATCCTGCGGTTTACCATTATTTAATCAACCGCACTCAAACTGATCCCACTCATTGTTGGATGGTATCGAGCAATCCCTGGGATGTTATTGGTGCAAAAGCTGCTGGACTTAACACAGCTTGGATCCAACGCGACAGTAAAAAAGTATTTGACCCCTGGGGCATTGAGCCAGACTTAACCGTCAGCAATTTAATCGAATTAAGTGAACAGTTAGAAGCCAGGCAATAAATAATTAACATGTTGCATTTAAACAATAAAAGCATAACTCATACGCGTTGATGCTAATACATTATAGCGATACACGCTACACTCATAATATTGTGCTAAGCGCATTATAAATTTACATAACCTGCTAGCGGGTTATACAAGGATATTTTATGACTAACCAATATACTCCACCTAAAGTTTGGCAAAATAATACCAATGGAGCTAACAAGTGGGCGAGCATTAATAGCCCTGAGTCAGGTGCCAGATTCGATAAACAACTGCCTGTCGGTAAGCATTCTTTACAACTCTATTCCCTTGGTACACCCAACGGGCAAAAAGTGACTATTTTGTTAGAAGAGTTACTTGCATTAGGTATTAAAGAAGCGGAATACGATGCTTATCTGATTAACATCGGAGAAAAAGATCAATTTTCGTCAGGGTTTGTTGCAGTCAATCCAAACTCAAAAATTCCTGCTTTATTGGATAAATCTGCTGATGAAGATGTGACAGTGTTTGAATCAGCTTCAATTTTGGTTCATCTAGCAGAGAAATTTGACCAATTCCTGCCTAAAGATGGCAAAGCCAGAACGCAAACATTTAACTGGCTGTTCTGGGCCCAAGGCTCTGCCCCATTCCTTGGCGGTGGTTTTGGTCATTTTTACGCTTATGCTGATGAAAAGCAGGAATACCCGATTAACCGTTTTGCAATGGAAGTGAAACGCCAATTAGATGTGTTGGATAAACAATTGGCAAGTAACACCTTTGTAACCGGTGAAGAATACACTATTGCAGACATCGCCATATGGCCTTGGTATGGCAACTTAGTCTTGGGTAATTTATACAGTGCCGCTGAGTTTTTAGATGTTGCCAGCTATAAAAATGTAACTCGTTGGGCCAATGAAGTATTAGCTCGCCCGGCTGTTCAACGTGGCAAAATAGTTAACACTTCATGGGGCGAACCATGGGAAATGTTACCAAATCGTCACAGTGCAGCAGACATTGATGCCGCATTAGCATTAAAGCCTTAATCTAAGCCCACAAATAACAGCTGATGAGCTAACCTCGTCAGCGTATTAAAAAGCCTTCTGCAATACAGAAGGCTTTTTATTTAATTCACGTTATGAAAGTGCTCTCAATGCAATCAGGTAAATACTCGCATTTCACAATGATTAGATGCTCATGGCAAGCTCAGCGCCTTGACGGATAGCCCGTTTAGCGTCTAATTCTGCAGCTACATCTACCCCGCCAATTAGGTGCACTGGCAAGCCACTGCTCTTCATTTCATCAACCAGACTGAGATTAGACATTTGTCCTGCACACAACACCACGTTATCAACAGCCAGAATTTCAGATTGTTCGCCGACTTTAATATGCAGCCCTTGCTCATCAAACTTTTCGTAACTTACACCAGTTTTCATGTGAACCTGATGCTGTTTTAACACACTACGATGGATCCAGCCGGTTGTTTTACCTAAGCCTTTACCCATTTTGGTGGTTTTACGTTGCAATAAATACACTTCACGACCAGGGACATGTTCAGCTTCTGCAGTTAATCCGCCAGCGTGTTGATAGGTCTTATCAATGCCCCACTGTTTTAACCATTTATCGGGTTGCAAGGTGCTCGATTCTAATTCACATAAGAAATGCGCCATGTCAAAACCGATACCGCCAGCACCAATTAGCGCTACGGTTTTACCAATCTCAACTTGGCCAGTTAATACTTGTTGATAATCGACCACTTTAGGATTATCAAAACCCGGTAGTTTTAAAGCGCGAGGGACAACACCTGAAGCAATGACCACTTCATCGAATTTCTCAGTAGCTAATACCGCTGCATCTAATTTAGTGTTAAGACGCAATTCAACCTTATGTAGCCTAATTTGATTCATAAAGTATCGAATGGTTTCGTTAAACTCTTCTTTACCCGGTATTTTACGGGCCAAATTAAACTGACCACCAACCTCTGACTTGGCTTCAAATAATACGACCTCATGACCACGAGACGCAGCATAAACAGAGAAAGCCATACCTGCTGGGCCCGCCCCCATAACAGCAATGCGCTTTTTATGGATGGTAGGTAGAAAATTAATTTCGGTTTCATAACAAGCGCGAGGATTAACTAAACAGGTTGCTCGTTTCATCGAAAAGGTATGGTCCAAACACGCCTGATTACAACCAATGCAAGTATTAATCAATTCAGGGGTATTGGCAGCAGCTTTATTCACAAACTCAGCATCAGCTAAAAATGGTCGGGCCATTGACACCATGTCAGCTTGACCCGAGGCAATAATTGCCTCGCCAATTTCTGGGGTATTAATTCGGTTCGTGGCGATTAACGGTATTTTGACTTCTTGTTTGAGTTTTTCAGTCACCCAAGAGAATGCACCACGCGGCACACTGGTCGAAATGGTCGGAACACGCGCTTCATGCCAACCGATGCCAGTATTAATAATACTCACGCCCGCTTGTTCAAGGGATTTAGCCAGCTGTACCACTTCGTCCCACGTTGAGCCATTGTCGACTAAGTCGAGCATCGATAAGCGGAACACAATAATAAAATCACTGCCAACCTTGTGTCGAATAGCGTTGACGATTTCAATCGGGAATTTAACCCGATTTTCATAACTGCCACCCCATTCATCACTGCGTTTATTGGTACGCGAACTGATAAATTGATTGATTAGATACCCTTCAGAGCCCATCACTTCAACACCATCATAACCGGCTTTTTTTGCCAAGGCGGCACTGGTTGCGTAATCCTTAATGGTTGAGCGCACTTGGCGTGCAGACATCGCTGAAGGAGTAAAAGGGGTAATAGGTGATTTAACTTTGCTCGGCGCTAAACTAAAAGGATGATAACTGTAACGGCCCGCATGCAAAATTTGCATACAGATTTTACCGCCCGCTTCATGCACGGCATCGGTGACGATTTTATGTTTACCGACTTGCCAAGAAAAGCTTAATTGACAAGCATGTGGCGCAAGACGGCCGCGCAAATTAGGTGCGATACCGCCAGTAACGATTAACCCTACGCCACCTTGAGCACGCTCTTTATAAAAAGCTGCCAGTTTCTCAAATCCGCCTTTTTCTTCTTCTAAACCCGTGTGCATTGAGCCCATCAACACGCGGTTTTTCAGCTTTGTAAAGCCGAGATCTAAAGGTTCTAATAAGTGTGGAAACGACATTCAAACATCCTTTTTAAACAAGTGATTTAAATCAGCATACCCTGACAGTAAATTTTGCTCAATCATTTAAACGCTCCCTTGTTAAAAACCTTTACAATTGAATTTCACATTTATATTGATTTTCAGTTAGGATGACTACATTAGACTGATAAAGGAGTGGCAAATGTCCGCTAAACCCTCGTTTTTAAAAAGGATGTTTTTATTGTTATGGAATACAGTAAACGGTATCCGCAAGTTAATCATCAACATCATATTTTTTGGTTTGTTGGCCGTCATCGCTGTGGTATTGCTCAATAGCGAAGATGAGATTGTCATAGAAGATCAAACAGCCTTAGTACTAAACTTATCTGGCAGCATAGTCGATCAAAAACATTATGTTGATCCGATTGAAATGGCATTAAAACAGGGACAAGCTAATGATCCCGAAGGTGAAATGTTATTAGCAGATATTCTTTATACTATTAATAACGCCACTGAAGATAAACGTATCAATAGCATAGTGTTGGATTTGGCCAATCTTCAAGATGCTGGCATCAGTAAAATGACCGCCATAGGTGAAGCATTAAATCAGTTTAAAGCGGCTGATAAGTCGGTGATAGCCATGGCCAATGGCTATGATCAAAACCAATACTTTTTAGCCAGCTTTGCAGACAAGATATACCTTAATAACCAAGGTATGGTGTCGCTTGATGGGTTAAGTCGTTACCGTTTATATTACAAAGCGGCATTGGACAAGTTGAAAATTACGACTCATGTATTCAGAGTTGGTACGTTTAAATCTGCTGTAGAACCCTTTATCCGTGATGATATGTCTGATGCGGATAAACAAGCCAGCAAGGTATTACTAAATGATATTTGGCAGAGCTACTCAACTATTGTGGCCAGTAACCGTCAAATTGCCCCCGACCAATTAGTGTTAACCACTGATGAGTACTTGGCTCAGCTTGATAAAGCTGAAGGTGACAGTGCTAAAATGGCCATAAACATGAAATGGGTCGACGAGCTGGTTTCTGCAGATGCATTTCGCGTTGCCATGATTGAGCGTGTTGGTAGTGATAAAGAAGGTAAAAACTTTAAACAAATTAGTTTTAATGACTACCGCAAATTAACGGCGCCAATGCCTCAATTTATTGAGCATGACTCTGTAGCGGTTATCGTTGCCAAAGGTACCATCCTTAACGGTAAACAACCTGCTGGACAAATTGGTGGCGAAAGTACCTCTGCACTGCTGATGAAAGCTCGCTTTGACGACAAAGTCAAAGCCGTCGTACTGAGAGTTGATAGCCCTGGCGGCAGTGCATTTGCCTCAGAGCAAATTCGTCAAGAAGTGTTAGCGCTAAAAGCGGCAGGTAAACCTGTAGTGGTAAGCATGGGGAGCCTAGCGGCGTCAGGTGGCTATTGGATATCAGCCAGTGCCGATTATATTGTCGCAACCCCAACTACCCCTAACCGGTTCGATTGGTATTTTTGGTATGTTTGCTACATTTGAACAAGCACTGAGCCATTTTGGGGTGACCTCTGATGGCGTGGCAACCTCTGAATGGGCTGGATTGTCGCCGGTTCGGGAACTAAGCCCTCAAGTTGCAGCGGTAATTCAACGCCATATTGAACGTGGTTATCATGAGTTTATCTCTCTTGTGGCTACAGAGCGTCATATGACGCTTGAGCAAGTTGACGAAATTGCTCAAGGCCGTGTTTGGACAGGTAAACGCGCATTAACCTTAGGTCTAGTTGATGAGCTAGGTGACATGGATATTGCATTAGCTAAAGCGGCTGATTTAGCTAAAATGGACAAATTTGATGTGAAAGTGATTGAACAAGAACTCAGCGCTGAACAACAAATTATGCAGCAATTCATGGGGGCTGTGGCCGCATATGTACCAGACAGCGTTCGTCAGACCAGCATAGTTGAAAAGTTTGTCAGTCAGTGGGCTGGTGCATTTGAAACATTGTCAATGTTTGATGATCCTAACCATGCTTATTTGTATTGCGAAAACTGTAATTATTAACCTATTGCATCACCGTAATATGAAGATTATTCAAAAAAAGCCTGCCTAGCAGGCTTTTTTATTGGGGATCGTTAAATAAGCTCGTATAATTTACACAATCTGCAATTATCGCTAAATAAGAGTCCTATATTTATGCCAAAACGATCGATTTACGTAGCCTATACAGGCGGTACCATCGGAATGCAAAAAAACAGCCAATGGTTTTGTGCCTGTGTCTGGGTTCTTAACCGATTGTGTACAGTCTATGCCGGAGTTTTATCATAACGAAATGCCTGAATTCGTGATTCATGAATACAGTCCACTGATTGACTCATCTAATATGGCGCCAACCGATTGGCAAATGATAGCAAACGATATTCAAGCAAACTATGAAAAGTACGACGGTTTCGTTATTTTGCATGGCACTGACACCATGGCTTATACCGCATCGGCTTTGTCATTTATGCTCCAAGGTTTGTCTAAACCTGTCATCGTCACCGGTTCCCAAATTCCATTGGCGCAATTGCGCTCAGACGGTCAAACTAACTTGCTCAATTCACTGTATATTGCCGCCAATTATCCTGTTGCTGAAGTGTGTTTATTTTTTAATAACAAGCTGTTTCGTGGTAATCGCTCCACGAAAGCGCATGCTGATGGCTTTGATGCATTTGCATCGCCTAACTTCCCCTATGTTGCTTGAAGCAGGTATTAAAATTAACCTCAAAGCAGGTAAAATTAGTAAGCCAACAGGAGAGCCTTTAGATGTTGTGACCATTAGTCCGCAACCCGTTGGTGTGGTTACGCTTTACCCTGGTATCTCTACGGACATTTTTAATAACATTTTACAACAACCGGTAAAAGCACTGATTTTATTAACCTTTGGAGTGGGCAATGCGCCACAAGATAAAAACTTGCTTGATACTCTCAAACAAGCCGATGAACGCGGCATCATATTGGTCAATTTAACCCAGTGTTTTCAGGGCAAAGTCAATATGGGCGGTTATGCTACCGGTAATGCTTTAGCTCAAGCTGGGGTGATAAGCGGCGCAGACATGACCATTGAAGCTGCATTAGCAAAACTGCATTATTTGCTTTCAATCGGATTAACCTCAGCGCAAATCAAACAACGCATGCAGGAAAACCTTATTGGTGAGCTAACAGTCGATTAAGTTGCCTTGTCTGCAGCCTAATAGCAAAATCAGAAAAAAAAAATGCGAGCTCTGTAGCTCGCATTTTTGTTGACTATAACTCGTTTATTGAATGAGTTTATAAATCAGCTTCTTTAAACTCGGCGATAGGATCGCCTTTAAACTGTTTTTTCAGCTCTGATTTAGACAACTCATTAATATTCCCACCCGCACCAATAGTAAAATGTTCAGTTTGCTGAAGCTTACGTGCTTGATACAACATCACTACTTGCAAAGTCGATTCACGCTGAGGCTGAGTTAATACTGTACCATCGTCCCACTTACCTAACTCAGACGCAGACAATAGGCGCAGGTATACTTCTTCAGGCATTTCATCAATGACTTTATTGATATCGTTCATACTGATTTCCGTTTATGTAACACTATTCTGACTCGGGTAATAAGATAGCCCGTAAAGCCAATAACAAAACTTGCAATCGCGAGATAAGAAGTTGTGCCCTGAGCAGGCTCTCCTCCCCAAAACCACACGACAACCCCTGCGATAAACAATGTCAGAAAAATAAAGCTTTGGGTCATTAAGCTATTAGAACGCTCAATATGACTGATAATTTTTAAAGACTCAGTATTACCATCCAAGGCTGTTTTACAATGTTGACATTGTTTAGCCAGACTTGAAATACGCTTTTGACATTTAGGGCATGCAACTAAGGCCATAATTTACTCTACCTGCTGATCATCTAACATTAAATTTAGCGTTTATGTGGAAATTATAGCTGCTCAACAACAGCTAACATCGCGACTAAAGACGCTTCACCTAAATATACGCAACGTTCTGGAGACCAGCCCACAAATGGGTCGGCTAAATTAGCATTGTCTTTAAATGGCATCTCTAACGTGTTTGATAAACAACTGAATGTATTCGCTACCCAGTTAGACCCTACGGTTAAATTAGCTTGCCCCGGTTCATCCTTGTCGTAACCAAACTCTGTTTGGAAATCAGCACTGGCAATCGTTAATGCACTCAGGAATTGTTGTTGTAATGCGGCCATTTTATCGTTGTAGTTTGGTACACCTTCACAGCCCGCTAAGAACACATAAGGCAGACCTTCATCGCCATGAACATCGTAAAACAAATCAACACCTGTTTGGTGCATTTTATTGACGACATAATACACCTCAGGACTTTTCTCTAAGCTCGGAGTCTGCCATTCGCGATTAAGATTGGTACCAACGGCATTCGTCCGTAAATGCCCACGAGCGCTACCATCTGGGTTCATATTAGGCACAATGTAAAAATTGGCTTTGTCTAACAACGCTTTGGACGTTGGGCAATCACTATCAAGCAATTGATTTAACAAGCCTTCGACTAGCCATTCAGCCATGGTCTCGCCAGGATGTTGACGCGCAGTGATCCAGATATTTTTCTTATCAGGATTAGCATCACCAATTTTAAGCAAACTCATGTCACGACCATCGAGGGTTAACCCAAGGTGCTCAAGACTGACAGCTGGATGCAATTGTACTTCGCTGATTAAATCTAAATGACGCTCGTAGCTATAAGGAGCAAAATAGGCAATTTGAATCGCTTCACAATCTAGCTCTGCGTGAATGGTTAACTTGCCATCAACATATTGGGTTGGCAATCTGAACCAAGTTTGACGATCATAACTGGCAACCGCTTGGTAATCTTCCCAGCCTTTCGGGTATGAGGCATCACCTGCATTGATAATATTAAGGGTATATGTCTGGCCAACTTCACCTTCTAGACGAAAGTTAAACCACTGATAAAACTCACCGCCGAAGTCGGGACGAATGGCGAGTTGTATATCGTCGTGTTTATCAATATTAATGACGTTAATGTTGCCGCCGTCGAAGTTTGCTGTAATCCGCATTAGATTATCCTTTAATGTGCTTGCACTTATTTTGGGCTGAGTAATCGCCTTTTTTATGCGCCATAGCTTATCAAATGCGGCAATTGCTGTGAACCTTTAAAAGTTAAAGCTGTACCCTTGACCGCGAACCGTATTAATTAGCTCGCGTGGCAAATTGCGTTTAACTAATTTACGCCGTGTATTACTGATGTGCATATCTAAATTACGATCAAATCGGCCCAACTCTTTGTGTAATACTCTGCGTTGTAATTCTTGTTTAGTGATCACCTCACCCTGGCGATCAAACAAATATTTAAACAGGCGATACTCTGTTTGAGTCAGCACCAGGGACTTTTCAGCAAAACGAATCGTATAACTGGTGTCATCAAAGCTAATATCATGATTAAAATTATCATTCATTGGTGCTTGGAGGCGCCGATGAAGAACATTAAGACGCAATTGTAATTCACGTATATTGATTGGTTTTGCTAGATAATCATCGGCACCTAACTCAAGAGCGTTAATGCGCTCTAGTTCGCAGCGACTGTCTGCGAGCACAATAATAGCTGTTGAAGGTTTTCTGGTAACGAGTAACCAAAAGGAATCCATTTTGGGCACTGAGTAGTCTAATAATATCGCTTCGAGCTGAGTGGTTTCCATATAAACCAATGCATCGAAGGCATTATTGACGCGATGAACACTATAACCCTGCTCACTTAGTTGTTGACCTAAGTCGCTTTTATCGGAGAGGCTATGTTCAATGAGTAGGATATTGTTCATGATAAATCACTTAATGATAACGATTACTATTAAGATTATCATATTGATTTGTGTATAACTAGATGTAATCTTTGTTGCCGCCGTTTGATTAACAAAAAAAGGCCTGAAAATTCAGGCCTTGAGATATTTTCCACACAAATCAGCAGAAGCTAAACTATTTTTCTAGCATCAACTGCTTGATAAATTTAACCGGGGCACTGCCGTAACTTAAAAACTGTTCATGGAACTGTTTTAAATCAAAATCATCGCCTTGATTGGCTTTTAGCTGTTCACGGAAATCATAGATCTCACGATAACCAGCATAATAACTGGTTAGCTGTACTTGACTTAATGTTGCTCGGCGCCATTTTCCTTCAGCTTCAGCACGTTGCTGGAAGGCTTCATTTTCAAGTAAATCAATCACCTGCTCTTCGCCCATACCGTTGACTTGAATACTGTAATCTAAAATAGTGTTACAAATAACGCGTAAGTTCCACTTGTAATACATCAACCACATCTCTGGCTCAAAATTACCATAGCCCTCTTCTAACATCATGCGTTCAGCATAGACAGCCCAACCTTCTATCATGGCACCGTTACCAAATAGACTTTTGACTAAACTAGGCGACTGATTTGAATACACCAATTGGGTGTAATGCCCTGGGATCGCTTCATGGATATTAAGCACTTGTAAGATCCAATGATTGTATTCACGTAAGTAACTTTCAGCAGACTCGGCACTCATATTATCAAGTGGCGTCACATTATAATAAGTGTTACCACCTTGATCATAAGGCCCTGGGGCACTGATAGATGCGCCAGCAAAACCACGCATATACTCAGGGGTTTCACGAACAACCAATGGCTTATTAGGATCAAGTGTTACCAATTGCTTGTCATTCACAAATTGAATCAGCTCAGGAATTTGTTTGCGTACTTCAGCAACAAAATTTTCCCGTTTAACATGTTTGCTAGATAACACATCGATGAGCTGACGGATCGCTTGTCTTTCATCGGCAGGTTTTGGCGTATCAATATACTTTGACCAAAGAGTATCGGTTAGCTTGGCCATTTCTTGCTGAACTTGATTTTTATCTGCTACCGCTTTGTTGTACAACTGTTTTGCGGTCATACCAGACTGAATATCAAAGGCGAATTTTTCTTCATACAATGTTTCACCGATACGTAAATCTCGGGCGCCCTTTTCAGTCAATTTGCTTTCAAGTGCAGTTAACCACTCAATATGCTGTTTAATGGCTGCTGTTGCGGCATCAAAGCGCTGAGTGAATAAGGCCTTTTGATCTGTACTTAAGCCAGAATCGGCAACTTGTTGTACTAATGCATCAGACAATACCGAAAAAGCACCTTGGTTTTGCATAATCGCAAGTTGAGTGTGCTCAAGAGTTGGGTCGCTAATGTTATTTCGTGCCGCTTCGTAATAAGCAGGTACATTTTCAAGACGGGCAATCACTGAGGTGAGGCGTTCATCTAATGGTGCAAAGTCCTCATTAATAATTTGCGCAAATCCACCGGCAACATTGTAATTTGATGGGTCCCACTGCCAACCTTTAAACCGAGTAATTTCCCACTGCATTGAATCAACTAAATTACTCAACAGTTTATAATCGATTAGCTCATTAGCTGACAAGGATTGCGGATCAAACTCAGCCATAGCCATTTGCTGTTGCTTAACAAAAGCCAATGTTTTATCACGGCTAGCTTGATTTGGGATATCCAAATAGCCATCATTAACATGCTTACCACTATACAAGGCCCAAGTTGGTGACAATTGCCACAGCTCATCGATAAACCTTTGTGAATATTGGTTAAAATTTAATTTTTCTGCTGATGTACTAGCCTGCGCATTAACGCTATTTTGTGGATCACTTTGTTGCATTGAGTTATCACTACAGCCCGCTAATGCGGCTAAAGCGAAAGAAACCGCCAAAGGAAGTAGACCTTTTTTCATTTGTTATCCCTTAAATTGTTATTATTGTTTGTGCAAAATGACTTATCTTATTATGTTACATTTAGCGCTTTTTGGGTGCTATTTTTATGAGTAATAACTTGCTTGATTAACGTGATCAAGTTGATGAAAATTATCTTGCTAGCATTATTAATAGTTAATCATGTTCGTGACTTTTTTGCAGCAAGCAGACATCTTTTGTGACATAAAATCTTACGCTATCGATGCTATAACGGCCGACTACAAGGTATTTGGTTACATTTGTGCAGCCGTGCCCATCGCCAATGGCAGACCTTCAACATGACCACTATCCCTATTACCTAGATCTTAATGGCACAAAGGCCACTAATGCTGAAAGCTATGAGTATTCAGGTTGCACCTTATTAAGATGAGATTACCTATAATGCTCAACGATTGGTGATTGCAGATAGCCGTTAACAGCGACAATTACTCATCGATATTATCTGGACCAACAATAATGACGTTATCAATGTCACATTCAGCGGACTTGGTGCACAAAGTAGCATACAAGCCCCAAAGCAATTCAAAGATTTTATTGGCGCTTATAGCTTAATGAGTTGAACGAGCTTAATTGGTTGAACAAAAGCGTTGGAGGTTAGCCATATCAAGGCAATGTTACCAGGCCTCATGGCTGTTTTGATGGCAAACCTTACCCTAGACAGCAAAAGCAGTTTGCAGTGTTAACCATAGCCATTCGGTTTGTGCTGTCGCCAGACTCCCCTAGCTTTTTTTTATCGACACAAAAAGCATCGACACAAAAAAGCGGAATAAACATTCCGCTTTAATCAGAGACGAATTAACCTTTGATTCAGTCTAGGTTAGATATTCCATGGATTCACTTTACCGCCTTTAGTGTTTGTCGCTGCTTTGGTGGTTTTGGTTTTTCTAAAATCAGCTGGAGCCGTTTTCGACTTACCTAAACTAAGCGTGGGTCTGTCAGTATCGGGGGTTGATTTATGTTGACGGCTCTTAGGCATAAAATTCAATACCGAAATTGGGATCGGTTTTTTTGGTTCAAAACCTTCGATGACTTTGCGTTCAATTAAATGCCCTAAACGACTTTCAATCATACACAGATTTTTAAAGTCATCATTTGACACAAAAGAAATTGCCACACCAGCAGCTCCCGCGCGACCCGTTCGGCCAATACGATGAATGTAATCATCGGCAGGAAAAGGTAAATCGTAATTGATAACACGAGATAAATCATCAATATCTATACCGCGGGCCGCAATGCCGGTTGCCACTAAGTATTTAATATTACCTGATTTAAAATCGGCTAGAATTTGCTCACGCACTGGCTGACTTCTGCCACCGTGAATGCATTCAGCGCTAATGTCACGTTTTTCGAGCTGACTGACCAACTTGGCCGCACCTTGTTTGGTTTCGATAAATATCAGCGCTTGGTTCCACTCTTCTGTTTTAATTAAATGACTTAATAAAGCAGATTTTTTATCTTTATCTACCGTAGTTAACCACTGTTCGATTTTTGGTGCGGAATCGCGATCAGCAATCACTGAAATTTCTACTGGGCGCTTAATGGCCGTTTTCGCTAACGCACGAACTTGGTTTGATAAGGTGGCTGAGAACAATAAACTTTGGCGCTCAGAAGGTAACTTATCAATCACTTTATTAATGTCTTCAATAAAGCCCATGTCGAGCATTCTATCTGCTTCATCCAGAACCAAGACTTCAACTTCATCAAAGTGCACAGCACGTTGAGTATATAAGTCGAGTAAACGTCCTGGGGTTGCAACCAGAATATCGACACCATCGATTAATGCTTGTTTTTGCGGTTTTTCATCAACACCACCGTAAATCGCAAATGATGTTAACGGTAAGAACTTAGCATAATGCACAATATTGGCTTGTATTTGCACTGCCAGTTCACGTGTTGGGGTTAAAATTAATGCCCTAATACGCTTTTTACGCTGCATTTCACTGTCGGCTAAGCGCTCTAATATTGGTAACACAAAACTGGCGGTTTTACCGGTACCGGTTTGCGCGGCCGCAAGCAGGTTTTTACCCCGTAAAATAACCGGAATAGTTTGTTGTTGGATTGGTGTTGGTTGACTGTATCCCACTTCATGTAGGGCATTGACAATCGTGTCGCGTAATCCAAGTGTCGAAAAAGGCATGAAAGTGGGTCTCAGTAGTAGAATAAGAATAAAGCATTATAGAGGCTGCGCATAACAAGCGCTAACACCAAGTAACGATAAGGCATGCGATAAAATAGCATGGTAGACAAGGGAGAGAACTAGCATCACCCAAATGTCGTGGTTTTATTTAAAAATACAAATGAAAAAAGACGTCCGAAGACGTCTTTTTTCATAATATGGCGGTGAGCGAGAGATTCGAACTCTCGTTAGGGATAAACCTAAACACACTTTCCAGGCGTGCGCCTTCAGCCACTCAGCCAGCTCACCAATTTTTTGACTGAATTTTTATCAATAACAGCAAAGTCATATGATAAAAAGCCAATCTTTAATATCTGATTACATTGAGGCTATATATTAGTTCTCACATACAAAACTGCATCAAGCTTAGTCGCAGTATTGCTAATCGAGGCGTACTTTACGCAAATGCCGATAGCGGGTCAAGCTAAAAAACCCGACTATCAAGCGTTTGCACAAATGCTCAGCAACTTATCAGTGAACTAACCGATTAATGTGGGGAAAAGGCCTTTAGCTCCTGCGGCAATGACTTCAATGCCTAATGACAACATTAATAGTCCCATTAAACGGGTAATAACGTTAATGCCGGTTTTTCCGAGTAACTTAAACAATACTGGCGCCATACGGAATAAAGCCCAGCTGACAAGGCCTATGGTCACAATAGTTAAGAACATGCCAACGAAGTTAATCATCTTATTATGCTCTGCGGCAAACACAATCACCGAGCTAATGGCGCCAGGACCTGCCATCAAAGGTAACGCTAATGGCACCACAGCAACAGATTCCATCCCAGAAGACTCACGATCTTCTTCTTGGTTACGTTTTACTTCACTGATCTTACCTTGCAGCATCGACATCGCAATAATACATATCAAGCTACCACCAGCAATACGAAATGCAGACAATGAAATACTGAACATACTCAGAATATGCTGACCGGCTATCATAGTGACTAATAAAATCACCACAACAGCAAAGTTAGCCACTCGGTTGGTATGGCGGCGCTCAACTTCAGTTTGATGGCTGGTTAAGCTCACAAATACAGGCAATAACCCTACTGGGTTAATGATGGCTAACAGTCCTAAAAAGAACTTGATATAAAGCATAAAATCCACTGACTGCACCCTCTTAATATTACCTGATTTAAAGCTCGATTCTGAGGGCGCTAATGTAGCTGAAACCCAGACATTTCCCAAATGAAATTTTTTATATTTGATAGGCCATTTTACAATACAAAAACTAATGGAACATCTATTTAACCTCTTTAACCGTTTAATTATAATCCACGAAAAATGAGGCGCTAAGTAATTTTATTTCACGATATTGCACACATTAGCCACTAACTGATGCTTTAATCTACTAACCGCTTTGGCGAATCACCTTGCCTGTACTAAAAATACTAACCCGCCACTGGTATGCATATTGGCCAAAGATGAAAAATACTAACATTGAGCCAAATTAGATAACTGAAAAACATTCATGTTTAGGCACTCGTTTGTCGTCGATAAAATCCCTTGCTATTGAGACGTTAATATTCACTCGCAACACCAAGATTAACCAGCCACTCATGCTTTCATGTTAATCCTGCAATAACCGCTGATATTAGGCCATAAAATAGCGTACAACAAAAAAGAGATGTTGCCAGTGGCAACATCTCTTTTATTTGACCGTTAATACTCATCTGTGTAATGACTAGGTCGCTGATATCAACACAGACTTAAGTCTAAAATTGCAGATAAGGTATAAAACCTATTTAGCCGTCCAACGATCCATCCAGCCAAGCACATTCTTGTACCATAGCTGTAGATTATCTTGATTTAAGATCCAATGGTTCTCATCCGGGAATACCAGTAGCTCAGATGGAATACCTTTACGTTGCATCAAGGTAAATGCGGCTAAGCCTTGGCCATAAGGTACGCGGTAGTCTTTTTCACCGTGAATAACCAGCATCGGAGTTTTCCAGTTTTCAACATAATTAGCTGGGTTAAACTTTTCATATAGCTCTTTGTTTTGATCGTATGGACCACCAAATTCATATTCAGGGAACCATAACTCTTCAGTGACATAATACATAGAGCGCATATCAAACAAACCGGCATGATCAACTAAGCACTTGAAACCATCGTTCCACTTGCCTTGGAACCAGTTCATCATATAACCACCGTAAGAACCACCGAGGGCACATGCATTGCTCGCATCTAACCAAGGTTGCTGAGTCGTCACGGCAGCCATACCCTTTTTAAGATCTTCAAGTGGTTTACCGCCCCAATCTTTACCTATTGAGTCAGTAAACGCTTGGCCATATCCGGTAGAACCATGGAAGTCGACCATCACCACACCGTATCCAGCACCAGCCCATAGCTGCGCATTCCAGCGGCTGCTAAAACTGTTGCCAAATGAGCCTTGTGGGCCGCCGTGAACGAGGTAAGCAATCGGGTATTTTTTACCTTCTTCATAGTTAACAGGTTTAATCCAGTAGCCATGAACGGTTTCATCGTTCCAACCTTTAAAGTTGAACTGTTCAAATTCCCCAAAGGTAATATTGGCTAATTTGTCTTTGTTGACATCAGTCAGCTGAGTCAATCGCTCACCTTCTAAAGTCACACTGTATACATCACCGGGTTCAACTAATGTCGATTTTTGGAAGAACAATTTATTATTGGCGACCGCAATTAAGCTGTTACTACCTTGATTATAAATCGGACGCACATCGCCAAATTGGGTATTGACTTCAAACAGTGTCACTTGACCAAGATCTTGAGCCGTCACATATAACGTACGGCCATCAGCACTGAAATTGATCGAACTTGGGCTACGATCCCATAATGGAGCGACTTCTTTTTCTTGGCCAGTGACATTGTCACGTAACATAATGCGGTTGCGATCAGCTTCATAACCTGGCTTAGTCATGGCTAAATAAGCCAGATAACGGCCGTCGGCTGAGTATGTTGGTTGTGAGTCCCAGGCTTTGTTGTCTGGGGTTAAATTAACCGTTTCACCGCCCGCAACTGGCACTTGCCATAAATCATAGTTGGTGGTCCATGCTTGATCGTTACTGGGCGCTTTAGCACTATAAACAACGAATTTTCCATCTGCGGTAAAGGTTACTTCTTCCATGCCTGAAAAAGGCTTAGGCGGCGTTTCAGTATCACGACCGGCTGTAACATCAATCGCAGTGGTGACTTTTTCACCATCGAGTGAAGCCACAAATAAATGATTACGCGCGTGATCTTCCCATGTATCCCAATGACGGACCATTAGCTTCTTATATAATCGTCCAGTGCTTTTACGTTCAGCTTCTGCGGTAAACATCTCTTTTGAACAGGCTAAGTCTTTACACTCTGGAAATACCCGCAGGGTCATGACAAGCTGTTTGCCGTCGTTAGACAATTTGTAGCCGTTAATGTCTAAAGGTAAATCAGTAATCGCTATCGCTTCACCACCATTTAGCGCCAGTTGATACAATTGGCTGCTTCCAGTGCGGCTAGCAAGAAAGTAAATTGATTTTCCATCAGGCGAAAAACTGACATCATGCTCAGTTCCGGCGGCAGAAGTCAGTTGTTTTGGCTTAGCATTTTTATCGCTCAAATCGAGCAGGTAAAGATCCGAGTTAGCCTCGCCTTTATCATCAACCACTTTGACGCCGTAAACCATGGTTTTGCCATCATTTGAAACGGCTGCCGAATGCAACTTATTTAGCTTAACTAATTGTTGAACGTTAAAAGCGGTGGGCTCTGCCGCATAAACTGATGTAGCCAAACCAGCAGCTACCAATGCAAATAATACAGAAGACTTTTTCATTGTTATCTTGTCTCAGTTGTTTAAATAAAAACATGATGCGCGTTGAGCTAGATACAACTCGACTAACGCGTAATCATAAAATGTGTATTGCAGACTAACCAAAGCAAAACGCTCAGGCAACATGCCTTTTGTAAAAAGCTGTAAACCCGAGCGTTAGATCACATTGACACATATGGCTTAAACATAAGCAAAGTCGTGTTTATCGCTTACTTTGTTGCTTTACTGTTCGCGATATTAATTTTCCAAATCGCCGGACCGGTTTCGTGTGCATTAACACCATTGGTATCAACCGCAACCGTTACCGGCATATCTTGTACGTCAAACTCGTAAATGGCTTCCATGCCTAAGTCTTCAAATGCCACCACGCGTGACTTCTTGATCGCTTTAGACACTAGATATGCTGCACCGCCAACGGCCATTAAATACACCGCTTTGTGCTTTTTAATCGAAGCAACGGTTTCAGGACCGCGTTCAGACTTACCAATCATGCCCATAAGGCCTGTTTGGTCTAACATCATGTCTGTAAACTTATCCATGCGAGTGGCGGTTGTAGGACCGGCTGGGCCGACCACTTCATTGCCGACAGGATCAACTGGGCCCACGTAATAAATAAATTTACCCGTAAAGTCGACGCCTTCAGGTAAACCTTCACCAGACTCAAGTAACGTTTGAATGCGTTTATGAGCAGCATCACGGCCAGTCAGCATTTTACCGTTGAGTAGTAAGGTATCACCACTTTTCCACGTTTCAATTTCGGCTTGAGTGATGGTGTCTAAATTCACATGATGAGTATTCTCACCCGCTTCACGAGTGATCTCAGGCCAATCAGATAACGATGGTGGCACTAAATCCACAGGACCTGTGCCATCTAAATGGAAATGAACATGACGCGTTGCGGCGCAGTTGGGGATCATCACCACAGGTTTTGAAGCGGCATGGGTCGGTACAGACTTAATTTTAACATCCAGCACTGTGGTTAAACCGCCTAAACCTTGTGCACCAATACCTAAATTGTTTGCTCGTTCAAAAATGTCTAAACGCAGCTTCTCTTCAGTTGTAACCGCACCACGTTGCATTAATTCATGGATATCAATCGATTCCATTAATGACTCTTTTGCCAGTACAGCCGCTTTTTCAGCTGTGCCACCAATACCTATGCCTAACATACCCGGTGGGCACCAACCCGCGCCCATTGTTGGTAAGGTTTTTTCAACCCAAGCAGCAATGTCATCAGACGGGTTAAGCATAGCCATTTTAGATTTATTCTCTGAGCCACCACCTTTAGCGGCAATCATCACTTCAACTTGGTTGCCCGCAACCATATCAATATGCACCACAGACGGAGTATTGTCTTTAGTGTTTTTACGTGCGCCAGCAGGATCTGACACAATTGATGCACGTAAAGGATTATCTGGATTAGTGTAAGCACGACGAACACCTTCATCGACCATTTCTTGAACGGTCATATCGGTTTTGTCCCACTGAACCGACATACCAATTTTAACAAAGGTAGTCACAATTCCGGTGTCTTGACATAAAGGACGTTTACCCTCAGCAGACATACGCGAGTTAATCAAGATTTGAGCTATGGCATCTTTAGCCGCAGCGCTTTGTTCACGCTCATAAGCCTTGTTCATTGCATCAACAAAGTCTTTGGGATGGTAATAGGAAATGTATTGCAAAGAATCTGCGATACTTTCAATAAAGTCCGCTTGTTTAATCACAACCGCTTGACTAGACATTGAAGATTCAGTTGTAGAGTGAGATGTGGTATTCGTCGACATATGGGGCGCTCCAGCAGCCATTGCGGCCTAACATGGTTATCGTTTTTATTAGAATCGATTTAATATTAACTATTAAGGCCAATATGATACTCTTTCCATCCTTTTTGGGCTACATCACATTTTAGATAAGGGTTATCGATGTCTGCGCGGGCAAAAAACGCACTTTTTATGCAAAAACTGGATTGGAAAATAGACACTAAGGCGCTATTTTCACTTTTTAGCCACCAGCCATGGGCGACATTACTCGACTCCGCCAATGCGCCGCACCAAGATGCCACTTTCGACATTATTGGGTTTAATCCTATCGCGACCTTAACTAGCCATGACGGAATTTGCTCATTTAACCCTAAACATCCAAAAATAATCGCGCTTAATATCGACATCAATCAGCAAGCCAGTCCATTTGAAACATTAGCGCAACTGCATGCTCGTCTTTATCCTTGTGCGCAAGGATCTCTGCACCCTTTTAGTGTCGGTGCACTTGGGGCATTGGGTTATGATTTGGGTCGAGATATTGAAAACCTGCCTGAAATAGCGGTTAAAGATATTCATCTTAATGATATGAATATTGGGTTTTATGATTTCGCCCTGATATATGATTACGCAGAAAAGTCTTGGTATGCATACCATTTCGACGGCTGCGGCGCACTTGAGTATGAGTTGAATTTAATTCAATCAAAAATAGAGCATAATCTAAAACAGACATCCAGCTTGCCTGCTTTTCAATTAACCACACCATGGGTTAACCACATTAGCGCTGAACAATATCAACATAAGTTTGCACGTGTTCAAGAGTATTTGCTCAGCGGTGATTGTTACCAAATCAATTTAACCCAACGATTTGAGGCGCAATATCAAGGTAATGAATGGCAAGCTTACTGTGCATTATCCACGGCGAATCAAGGCCCTTTTTCAGCGTTTATACGCCTTGAACATCATTGTATTCTGTCTATATCGCCAGAACGCTTTATTAAACTAAGCGACCAGCAGATTGAAACTAAACCGATAAAAGGCACGTTACCTCGCCATCAAGATCCGCTTTTGGATCAACAAGCTGCAGCAGCATTACTTGCATCCGAAAAAGATCGCGCTGAAAATGTGATGATTGTTGATCTGTTACGCAATGACATTAGCAAAGTCGCGGCGCCCGGCTCGGTTAAGGTACCGACATTATTTGCGATTGAAAGTTTCCCTGCAGTACACCATTTGGTCAGCACCATAAGTGCCACACTGGCACAAGATAAAAATGCATTTGATTTACTCCAAGCAGCCTTTCCTGGCGGTTCAATTACTGGCGCACCAAAAATTCGCGCCATGGAAATCATTGAAGAGTTAGAGCCATCACGACGAAATGTATATTGTGGGAGTATTGGTTATATCAGTCAAAACGGTAATATGGATACCAGTATTACCATTCGCACTTTAGTCACCGAAAATAACCGTATTTACTGTTGGGCTGGCGGTGGCATTGTCGCTGATTCAAATGCCGACGCTGAGTACCAAGAAAGTTTTGATAAAGTCAGCAAAATATTGCCTTTGTTGGCGAGTCTGAATCAGTAAAAACAGGTGTCGATAACCATTCGTTATACCAAGACTTACAACAGTAGATGATAGCGATTGTTGACTTGTCAGCAATCGGATTGTTTTTAGTGCTGCCGCGTTATTGATTACCTAGCTGAAACGCCCTGTCATAGCCTCTACTTTAGATAAAACAATCACACACTGCTTAAAACAACTCCTAAAAAAGATAATCAGGCTTTAAAGGGCATCGCTTTCACTGCAATCAAGTTACAGTTCTCTCCCGTATATTTAATTACATGATAACAATACCCTATCGTCTACTTATTAATTTTGAGCGATCGATCAAATTAATTTGAGCATTCGTTCAAAAACTGTTTTAATACACTTCTTACTTATAAGGAGTTCACATGATTAAATTTTATTTCCATCCAGGCCCTAACCCAATGAAAATTGCACTGTTCCTTGAAGAAACAGCTCTCGAGTTTGAGCTCGTGCCAGTGGATACCTTAAAAGGTGAGCAACATACTGCGGAGTTTAAAGCGATTAACCCCAACAGCAAAACCCCCGCTATTGAAGATAATGGCGTGCGTGTATTCGATTCAAGTGCCATTCTTTTATACCTTGCAGACAAAACAGGTCAATTAGCTGGCAAGCCTGAAAATCGAGGGGAGCTATTATCTTGGTTAATGTTTGTCGCCACTGGTTTAGGACCTTATTCTGGTCAATGTGTACATTTCACCCATCATGCACCTGAGAAAATAGCTTACGCCACAAACCGTTATCAACGTGAAACTCAACGTCATTACCAAGTCCTTGACGCACATCTTAATAACCGTGAGTTTATCGTGGGTGATGCATTGAGCATTGTCGATATTGCTGCATGGGGCTGGGTTGATAAAATCGGCTATGTATTAGGCCAAGATGCACTGGCCACTTACCCGAATGTTCAACGCTGGTTTAACAGTATCAACAATCGTCCAGCCGTTGCACGAGCCAGAGACATGGGTAAAGATATTGTATTTAAATCAGAATTTGATGAAGCCGCAAAACGTGCTTTTTTCCCACAAAATTATGCTGCTGAAACAAAATAGATTTTGATCCTGTCACCAAAAGGCTTGTTGATAACCCTCACAAGCCTTTTTTGTATCTTGTCTAGGCGATAATGCTCTTGCTCGTAATGCACGCTTAACGCTATGGATTGGTATATTGACTTTAGAGGTCGTAATAATTGCTTTAGAGGTTTCATATTTAGCGGCAACTGTTTGTTTATAGACTAATGATTACGTTCAAGCATGTAGACTAAGCGTAGAAATCATGAATACAAATTGTTATTTTTATTCATTTGGTAACGAATTCACTTGTTCTCGTCGCGCGATTTTCCTACTGTTATTGAAAATGATTATCAATGAGGTGATTCATGAATACCCATCTTCAACATCAAATTAACCATTGGCTCAACAAAGACCCCGACCCAAAAACTCGTGCGCAACTGCAAGCACTCATTGATTCAAACAATGAAACTGAACTTACCGCTCGCTTTGCAGGCCGTTTAGCCTTTGGCACTGCAGGCCTTCGAAGTGAAGTTGGTGTTGGCCCAATGGCGATGAACCGTTTAGTTATTCGCCAAACCACTGCCGGTTTGGGTGCTTACTTACTCGAGCAGATTAACAATGCTGCCGAGCGAGGTGTGGTAATTGGTTACGATGGTCGCCACGATTCTTATGATTTTGCCCACGATGCGGCGAGTGTACTAACTGCCATGGGCATTAACGTGTACTTGACTCATAAAGTTGCCGCCACGCCATTAGTCGCTTTTGGGGTAAAACATCTTAACGCTGCCGCAGGTATTGTGGTAACAGCCAGCCATAACCCACCACAATACAATGGCTATAAAGTCTATTGGGAAAATGGCGCACAGATTATTCCACCCCACGACAGCGGAATTGCTGCTCAAATCACTCGTGCAGCCACTCAAGCTATCCCGTTTCTAGCCTTAGATGATGCCATTGCACAACAAAAGCTGAATTGGTTGCAAGACGATTTTTACCAAGCCTATCGCCAGGGAATATTTGATGCTAAAGAGCTGCAATATCGCAATGGCCAAGATAAAGTCAGTTTAGCGTATACCGCAATGCACGGTGTGGGCGCCGACATGGCTGAAACTGTGTTAAAAGATGCTGGATTTACTCAGGTGTATTCGGTAGCCGCGCAACGTGAACCTGATGGTGACTTTCCGACAGTTAACTTCCCCAACCCGGAAGAAAAAGGCGCCATGGACTTAGTGATTGCTGAGGCAAAAAAGCACAAAGCGACTCTGGCTTGTGCCAATGATCCTGATGCAGACCGCTTTGCTGTTGCTGTACGTACAGCAAATGGTGAATATAAAATGCTAACTGGCGATCAAGTCGGGGTTTTATTGGGTCGTTACTTACTCAGCCACGCCCCTAAAAATCAACAACTCAACGGCACAACCATAGTGTCATCAAGCCTATTGTCTAAAATCGCCTCTGAGTTCGGTGCCCAAAGCTACACCACGCTAACAGGTTTTAAATGGCTGATGAACGTCGGTATTAGTCAGCATCAACAAGATAACCAATTTTTATTCGCGTATGAAGAAGCACTCGGTTATACCATAGGTAACTTAGTGTGGGATAAAGATGGCTTATCGGCCATTGTTGCCTTTGCGCAACTTACTGCTGAGCTTGCCGCCAATGGCCAAACCATCTGGGACAGATTAGAACAGATTTATCGCCAACACGGGTTTCATCTTAATGCCCAAGTCAGTATTGCGCTTAAGCCTGACACCCCTAATATTGGTGAGTTTTTACGTGAAAACCCACCACTTACCATTGGTGAGTTCGCTGTGGTGTCTAGCGATGATTTAAAAAGCCTGCAGCGTACTTGCGCCGATGGCAGCAAACACAGCATTGATCTGCCCAGCAGTGATGTATTAATTTATGCTTTAGCAAATGGCGCGCGCGTGATAGTTCGTCCCTCTGGCACTGAACCTAAAATTAAGTGCTATTACGAAATAGTCGAAACCATGACCAATACCGATACTTGGGCATCCGCACAAGATCGCGCCGAACAAGCGATGGCAGCTTTTATCTCATCCCACCAAGCAAGCTTACCCAACTAAGAGCCGTTTAACAGCAATCACATCATCTACAATAAATGCCTGTGACTGATCGCAGGCATTTATTGTTTGCGCGGTTTAATGGTCAATAAATGAACGCTACTAAGTGTTCAACTAGACCAGAGTGTCATGACATATGACTGATTAGACTAACTAAGTCAGCAGTTAGTACTCCTATGCATCAGCGAAAATGTCCTATAATGTTACAAAGTTTACTATAACGTTATCGCAGGATTACTAATGTATAAAAGTCTCGTTTGTTTGGCCGTTATTGGCAGTATTTCAGCTCCTGTAGCCATCGCTGCAGAGGAAGGTGAAAACCTAGAGCGCATTCAGGTCATTGGCTCGCGTATCGCCCTTCGTACCGCTACAGACAGTGCAACACCTGTCGATATTATTACCTCCGAACAACTTGAAGCCACCGGGATTACTGAAACGGCCAAAGCATTACAATTTGCAGCACCAAGTTATAGCTTCCCATTTTCATCAATTACCGACGGCAGTGACGCTGTGCGTCCAGCAAGCCTTCGCGGCATGTCACCGGATCACACCTTAGTGTTGGTTAATGGTAAACGCCGTCATGGTTCGGCATTAGTGCATTTGGCCGGAACCTTAGGCAAAGGTTCGTCAAACGTTGATTTAAATGCTATTCCGATGACAGCCATTAAGCGAATTGAAATTTTACGTGACGGTGCCTCTGCACTTTATGGATCTGACGCTATCGCTGGGGTGATTAACGTTGTACTGAAAGACAGTGACCAAGGCGGCAGCATTACGACTCAAGTAGGTCAAACCTATGAAGGTGATGGTGAACAAGTTCGTTTAGGCGTAAACCAAGGCTTTAGCTTCAGTGACGAAGGTTTTGTGAACGTCTCTTTAGAGGCGCATCAGAAAAACTCCACCAACAGAGCGGGCTTTGATACTCGCCAGCAATATCCAACATTAGCCGACGGCAGTCCTGATCCCCGTGAAGCCACATTCGATCGTAAAAACCATCATGTTGGCGACAGTGACTATGACAACTACGGCTTATTTTTGAATGCTGAACAAGGGTTAGATACCAAGGGTAAGCTTTATGCCTTTGGTGGCATTAGCAAACGTAACTCAAGTTCAGGCGCTTTTTATCGTCGCGCACTTGATTCTCGCAACGTGATTGAAGTCTATCCAGACGGATTTTTACCACAAATAAGCCCAGAAATTATCGATTACTCTTTAGTAACCGGTTATGAGTTTGAGTTGGGGAAATGGCAAGTTGACTCATCGGCTGGTTTTGGTAGCAACAGTTTTGAATATACCTTAGAAAACAGTATCAATGCCTCGCTCGGCCCTATTAGCCCAACAAGCTTTGATGCAGGAACCCTGTCAACCAGTGAGCTCAATCTTAATGTCGATGCTTCAAGCTACTATGATTTTGCTAATGACTCAGACTTATTAGTCGCGATGGGCGTGACATGGCGTCAAAGTGGCTATCAAATTGATGCAGGCCAAGAAGAGTCGTATATCAAAGGCGATTACCAAGGAAAATCCGGCGGTAGCCAAGGTTTTGGTGGTTTTACCAAAGAGTCTGAAGTCGATGAAGACCGCACTAACCTCGGACTGTATATTGAACTTGAAAACCAACTCACCGAAGATTTTTATTGGGCAGCAGCAGTGCGTTATGAAGATTATTCTGACTTTGGTAGCAACACCAGCTGGAAGCTATCTGGCCGTTATGAGCTGACGGACAGTCTGGCACTTAGGTTAACTACCGACACGGGGTTCCGTGCACCCAGTGTGCAGCAACTGTATTTTACTAACGTATCGACCTTTTTTGATCCCGATCCTGTCACTGGTGAGTTTATTCCTAGAGAATCAGGCACCTTTAATCAGTTATCGCCGATCAGATCAGAGCTAGGTATTCCAGATCTTAAAGCTGAACAATCACATTCTTATAGTGCAGGTATTGTTTACACGGGTAATAATGGTTTTGCAGTTACGTTAGATGCTTATGAAATTAATGTCGATGACAGAATCATTTTATCAGGCGCTATAGATAAAGAAAGTTCACCGGCGATTGCCGCTATCCTTGAGGGCACCAATGCCGACTCGGCTCGCTTCTTTATGAATGCGGTTGATACTAAAACTCAAGGTGTCGACTTAGTTATTACTCAAGGGATAGACCTTGGTGAATTTGGCGATTTAAAAGCCAACCTAGCCTACTCATACAAAGAAACTGAAATTGAGTCTATTTCGTTGCCTTCAATCCTCAATGGTTTAGAAGACGAGCTATTTGATAATATTGAAGTTGTTCGCATGACTGAAGCCAATCCCAAAAACACTGCTAACATTGGCTTTACGCATCAGTATGATGACTTCACTACCAACTTACGTTTCAGTTATTTCGGAAACTACACTGTGGGTTATTCATCAAGTGAAGTGGAATATGGCTCAAGATGGACCACAGATTTAAGTACTCGTTACCGTGCAACCGATAATCTAGCCGTCACCTTAGGGGTACAAAACCTGTTTGATACTTATCCAGAGAAACGTCCTGAGGATAATAACTTTAACGGAATTTTTATATACCCGCTCACCAATACTCCATTTGGGTTTAATGGTGGATACTATTACTTGGATCTTCGCTATACCTATTAGTCACTAAACTAGTAACACAAGACGGTATCTTTATTGGTCATAGCACGATATCAGCAGCTGACTCATGAGTCATCAAACGGACAACATCGTTCGATGGCTCAGCACAACGCTTCGAGATAAAGTGCACCATATAAAGTCGTCAGCTATTTAGCAGGTCAAGCTTAAGTGGTTATTGGAAGACAAAAAAGCCAATCAATTTGATTGGCTTTTTTATTGGCTAATTGAGCAATTACGGCTATCAATACAAAGAGTGCCAAGAGCTGCCTGCTACTCATTTGCTAATAATTTGAGTAACCGGTTGAGTGCTACCTAGTCACATTATCCAATATGATTCGCTTGGACACTGACTGGATAGCTCAATTGCTCACATATAACTTTCCAATATACTGTTTAGCAACCTCATCCCAGGTAAATCGTTGTTTAGCGGCATTTTGTTTCACTTGCTTCCAAGTATCACTGCCAAATAACTCGAGCACTTGAGTAAAACGTTCAACCAAGGCTTCACCTTGTGTCGCCAGTGTTGCACCGTTAAATACCCAGCCACTGACATTATCTTCAATCGTATCATTGAGCCCACCCACGCCATGAACTAAGCATGGTTGGCCTGCCCGCATCGCGAGCATTTGACTGATCCCGCAAGGCTCAAATGAACTGGGCATTAAAAACAAGCTGCCCAAGCGATAAAGTTGCTCAGATAAAGCTTCGTCATAACCATGTAAAAACACAAAGTTATCATAACGTGCTGCGGTAGCTTGTAATGCATTAGCAATATTCACATCACCACTACCAAGTAACATAAACACGCCATTAGGTTGATGTTTCTTGAGTGATTCGAGAATAGCCTCTAACACTGTTTTCGCCGAGGAATGAATTTTAGTGGCGTGAGTTGGGTTAAAAGGCTGCAACAGAATCAACACTTTTTGTTCTGTTAAACGCCCAACTGAGGTCAGTAAAAATCGTTGCTCATCATCTGACACACTGCTTTTTAAGGCGGTTAAGTGATGATAGTCGGCTAATATAGTCTGCTTAGATTGACTGATCCGTGTTAACGCAATGGAGTCTAATACACTCAACTGGCTTGTTTTAGTTTGCCACTTAATGACGGCATTCTCAGCTTGAAGTAATAACGCCCAATACTCGCTCTGCTGAGTAGGCTGGGCTTGATTGGATTTATGGCTAACATCATCGTAAACGCAGCCATTAATGATTCCAACCACATTACCTTGCAAAGACTTAACCACTAAATCGGCCTCTAACCCTTCGCCACCAAAAAAGCCTTTGTGATAGTCAGATGGCATTAACACCTCTTGTGCATAACTGGGCGACACTAAATGCACTTTGTCACTGAGTACAATTCCCATGCGCATCGGATTAACACAATTGCTGTAACGAGGGTCAAATATACTGGTATCGGCAATAAGGTTTAATTTACCTACATATTGCGGAAACCAATGGGCAAACGATGAATCATCGCCAATAAAAGGCCGGATCCCTTGTAAGGCCAAATTATGAATGGTAAACACACAAGGTAATGCTCTCAGCGCAGAAAAATCATCTACGCATCCACGCAGCATGGCAACCATTGCACTGTGCCAATCATGTAAATGCAACACCTCAAACCGTGGTAATAATTTATTCACTAAGCACGTGGCCACACTAAGAGAAAACAGCGCAAACTTGGTTGCATCTTCGGCAAACGGTCTGTCTGCCGAACCATTGCAATACACTTGGCCTTGATGATTAAATAGCGGATGATCAAATAGATAGATTTGAGCTACCGCGTCATCCCATTGATCTTCAGCCACATCAAGGATGGCATCTTTATGTTGTGGTCTTGGCAAGCGATAAACCGCTACAGTATGGCGCTGGCCGGCAAAATCAACTTCAACATCAACCATGTGTGCGGCATGATAATGTTGCGCTAAGAAGCCATAATTTGGCATGGCCACATCGGCTATTACGCCGCATTGTGCCAATGCTGGCGGCAAATCACGGATGACATCCGCCATGCCCCCAACTTTAGCGCCATGCAGTGCATCATTTTCTGCTGCCACCAGCAGGACTCGTTTTACACTCGCAGGAGTCATCTAGGATCCTTATTCAAAGCCAACCGCTAAACCTAACATTTTGCGGGTTACCAAGGTAATGCCTTTTTCTGACACCCTAAAACCCCTCGCCTTGTCATGTTCTTGATTATAACCAATCGACATGCCTTCAGGAATAATACAACCCCGATCTAAAATGGCATTTTTTATTTTACAATTCTTCAGTACCACCACATCGGGTAATAATACCGAATCTTTGACTGAGGAATAAGAACACACACGCACTTCGTCAAATAGCACGCTTCGTTTCACTTTGGCACCAGAGATAATACAACCGCCGGAAACGATCGAATCAACTGCCATACCGCGGCGATTATCATCATCAAACACAAACTTAGCCGGTGGCAGCTGTTCCTGATATGTCCAAATAGGCCACTTAGCATCGTATAAATTTAATGCTGGTGTTGGCGACAATAACTCCATATTCGCTTGAAAAAATGAATCTAAGGTACCCACATCGCGCCAATAAGCTGGCTCATCAGACACTGAAGTTGTAAAAGGAAACGCGAACACATTATGTGTTTTGATAATTGCCGGAATAATATCTTTGCCAAAATCACGATCTGAGCTTTCGTTATTGGCATCTTTTCTTAATTGTTCGAACAAAAATTTAGTATTAAAAACATAGTTGCCCATTGAGGCCAAACACTTTTCTGGATCAGTTGGGGTTGGCTTAGGCTCTGCGGGCTTTTCTTCAAAACCAATGACCCGATTATCACTATCAACTTCCATCACCCCAAATGCACCTGCCGCTTCTGCAATTGGGGTTTCTAAACAACACACAGTCATATCGGCACCCGATTCAGCATGAGCTGCGAGCAAACCAGCATAATCCATGCGATAAATATGATCGCCAGATAAGATCATCACATACTTAGGGATTTCATGCCGAATAATATCAATATTTTGAAATACTGCATCGGCAGTACCTTGATACCAGTTACCAGATGTTTGCTGTGATGCAGGTAAAATCTCAACCGATTCCCCTAGTTCCTTTTTGAAATGACCCCAGCCACGAGTAACATGTCGAATTAAAGAATGTGACTTATATTGCGTCACCACTCCCACTCTTCGTATTCCTGAGTTAATACAGTTTGATAACGGAAAGTCGATAATGCGATACTTACCACCAAAATAAAGCGCAGGTTTCGCACGCCAGTCGGTTAATTCATACAACCGAGAACCTCGACCACCCGCTAATATCAACGCATAGGTATCACGAGTTAAATTACTAATATAACGAACATTACTCATAAGCAGACTCCATTTGGCTATTCAACGTAGCCACCAATAAACAAACATTAATCTACGATTTACGTTAATTACAGCGTCGCTGCACTTTCCTTGTATTACTTTTTCATCCATATTTCATCACGGTAGCCCGCTATGGTGTTGTCGCTTGAAAAACGCCCACTGGCAGCAGTATTTCGAATACTTATTTTTTGCCAGCTATCTTGATCAAGATACGTCTTAGCGACCTGCTCTTGTGCTAAACAATAACTGTCAAAATCAGCAGCGGTCATCCACTGATCATTAGGGTCAATAATTGAAGCGATAATGTCGTTAAAAATACCCGGTTCGACCAAATTAAAATGGCCACTTTTTAGCATACTCATGACCCCATTAAGGGCTGTTGAATGCTCAACAATGTGTTGCGGTTGATAATTTATCCGCGCTTGAGCGACTTGGTTAGCATCTAAACCAAATAAGAAGAAATTATTATCACCCACCTCTTCCAGCATCTCAATATTGGCGCCATCTAAAGTACCAATCGTTAAGGCTCCATTCATCATGAATTTCATGTTTCCTGTGCCCGACGCCTCTTTACCTGCTGTAGATATTTGCTCAGATAAATCGGTACCTGGACATATTTTTTCCATGGCACTGACGTTATAGTTGGGCAAAAATGCCATGCGCAAATATGGCGTGACCAAAGGATCGGAATTGACCATATGAGCGACATTATTAGCCAGTTTAATAATTTGCTTGGCCATGGCGTAACCTGGTGCGGCTTTGCCTCCTATGAGTACACAGCGTGGCACCATATCTTGTGTATCGCCACTTAAAATACGGCGATATAAATGAATCACATGAAGGATATTCAGGAGCTGACGTTTATATTCATGAATACGCTTCACTTGCACATCAAACATCATTAGTGGGTCAAACTCAACATCGCATTGCTGCTTCACAAATGTGCTTAGCGCTTGTTTATTTTCAAACTTAATTTGCGCCCATTCTTTAACGAACTGCTTGTCACTGCTAAAAGCATTAAGTGCGGTAAGACGAGATAAATCATTGATCCATTCGTCACCTAGACGACGGCAAATAAGTGCCGATAACTTAGGATTACAATACGCAAGCCAACGCCTTGGGGTAACACCGTTGGTTTTATTATTAAATTTATCGGGCCACAATTGATAAAAGTCATTAAACAGCCCTTGTTTGAGTAACTGAGTATGCAAGCCCGCCACACCGTTAACTGAAAAACTGGCAACAATGGCTAAATATGCCATCCTAATATGTTGCTCGGGGCCTTCTTCGACGATCGACATACTGGCTAACTTTTGAATATCTCCCGGCCAATGGTGAGCCACTTGTTCTAAATAACGAGCATTAATTTCGAAGATAATTTCGACAATGCGTGGCAACATGTTTTTCATCATAGGTACCGACCAGCGCTCTAACGCTTCGGGCAGTAAAGTATGATTGGTATAGGCCATAGATTGACTGGTAATCGCCCATGCGGCATCCCAACTCAAACTGTATTTATCCAGTAACAGTCGCATTAACTCAGGTACGGCAATGCTGGGGTGAGTATCATTAAGCTGTAACACGTTATGTTCACTAAACTGGCTGAAGTCTTCACCAAATTGACTAACGTAACGGGCCAGTAAATCTTGCAAACTGGCTGATGATAAAAAGTATTGCTGGCGTAGTCGTAATTCTTTGCCATTCACACTCGAATCATTTGGGTATAACACCATGGTGATTTGTTCAGCCAAATTTTTAGTGGCAACGGCTTCAGCATAATCGCCCTCGTTAAACTCGGCTAAATCAAATTCGTCATTCGCTTCGGCTTTCCATAAACGCAGCGTATTGATACGACCATTCTTAAACCCTGGGATTGGCATATCATAAGGGACAGCTAACACGTTTTGCGTATCTGCCCACACATGATGTCGATGTCCATGCTTATCAACATAAGTTTCGCTATGACCAAAAAAAGGCACGCTAACAATACGGTTAGAGAGGCGAACTTCCCATGGGTTACCATGACGTAACCAGCGATCGGGACGTTCTACTTGATAACCATCGACAATCTTTTGCGCAAACATGCCATATTGGTAACGAATCCCATAACCAGTAACCGATAAGTCTAAACTCGCACAACTGTCTAAAAAGCATGCCGCTAAGCGCCCAAGTCCACCATTACCAAGACCAGCATCTTGTTCAACTTGCTCAATATCTTCTAAGCTGGTGGCGTAATCGGTTAACACCTGTTGGGCATCAGCAGTAATGTCTAAACTCAACAATGCATTACCTAGGGCTCGGCCCATTAGAAATTCAAGTGACAAGTACGCAACCTGTTTTTGTTGATATTGATTGTCTTTAATCCGTGTTTGACGCCAGTTATCGAGCATTTGTTCTTTAACGCTTTGCGCCACGGCATTAAAAAGCTCATGTTGTTCATGTTCGTCACGACATAGCCCGTAGCGGATATGTCGGGCAAGTGATGCCGATAAACTGTCACAGGGTTCACAAGGATCATGATGAGCACTACCGACCTTGTCAGCTTGCGAGGCCGCCACGACATTTTCTTTACTCGTCGCCTTAGTGCTAGCTTTACTTCGACTGGCACGCACAGTGGTTTTTTTTTACACTGGCGTTATCTTTTGCTGTGGTCATCAATGACTCCTAGTAAATTCGGTATGAAATAGCATTAAACTACGACTGATTACATTCACTTGCTTATTAGCATCGACTTCGGGTTCACTTTCTTGGGTATGCAGTAAGCAATGCCAATGGCGAAAATGGGGTAATTGCGGCAGAGTAAATTGGTGGGGCAACTCATCGACATTAATCATCAATAATAACGCTTCGGTACTTTCCGCCACCGCACCAATGTCGGCATCCGCTAGATTACCGGTTAAAATCACGCTTAAGGTACGGGTATGATGTTCACACCAATTTGATTTATTCATCACCTCACCTTGGCGGTTAAACCAAGCTAAACCGTTATCAAATAAGGCTTCTGGTTTATGAATAAAAGCTTGGTGACACAGCATAGGAAAACGTTTGCGCAAGCTGATCAACTGCGCAGTAAAATTCACTAACGGCCAATCAATCTGCTCCCAGTCAAACCAGCCAATAGGATTATCTTGGCAATAGGCGTTATTATTGCCTTGCTGTGTTTGACTTGATTCATCACCCGCCAACAGCATGGGCACGCCCTGAGACAACAATAAACAGGTTAGTAAATTGCGTTTTTGTCGCGATCGAATGGCATTAATCGCTTCATCGGCAGATTCGCCTTCAATACCATAGTTATAACTGCAGTTTTCTTGATGACCATCACGGTTATCCTCACCGTTAGCCAAGTTATGGCGATCGTTGTAGCTCACCAAATCATGTAGACTAAAGCCATCGTGACTAGTTATAAAATTAATACTCGCCGCTGGGCCTCGGCCGTTATGTTCAAAGAAATCACTCGAGCCATGAAATCGCTTGGCAAATTCAGGTAATAAACCACTATCCCCACGCCAAAAACGGCGCATTGCATCACGGTAGCGATCATTCCATTCACTGAATGCTACGGGATAATTACCGAGCTGATAACCACCGGGGCCAATATCCCAAGGCTCGGCAATGAGCTTAACCTTGCACAATACTGGGTCTTGGGTAATAGCATCAAAGAATCCACTTCCGGGATCAAAACCATAAGCCTCACGCCCAAGACAACTGGCGAGATCAAATCTAAACCCATCGACGCCCATAATTTCGACCCAATAACGCAAAGAGTCCATGACTAACATTAATACTTGCGGATGATTAAGATTAAAGGTGTTACCACAACCAGTATCGTTAATATTAAAGCGCTTATCATTAGGCAATAAACGGTAATAACTGGCATTATCGATACCGCGAAAACTGTACGTCGGCCCTAAATGGTTTCCTTCGGCGGTATGGTTAAATACCACATCGAGGATCACTTCAATCCCTGCTGCGTGAAGTGTTGAGACCATTTGCCTAAACTCAGCAATATCACCCTCATCAGATAAATAAGCAGAATGAGGCGCCATAAAGGCAATACTGTTATAGCCCCAATAGTTATTGAGGCCTTTTTCAATCAAAAAAGGCTCATCGAAAAAGCCATGAACGGGCAATAACTCTACGCTGGTAATACCAACATTTTGTAAGTAATCGACTATCGGCTTGCTCGCTAGGCCCGCAAAGGTGCCTTTTTTTGTTGCATCGACCTGTGGATGTTGTTGAGTAAACCCCTTTACATGGGTCTCATAGATAATGCTTCGAGCCAGACTAATATTGAGCGGTACGATTGGAATGTCTTTAACAAACTCATAATCGATCACTTGCGCTTTGGGTAAATAAGGCGCGCTGTCTTGAGTATCAAATGACAAATCTTCATCAAGGGCATTAATGTCATAACCATAGACTGCCGGATGGTATTTTAGCTCTCCCACCAGCTTTTTTGCATATGGGTCTAGGAGCAATTTATGGTGATTAAAACGATGGCCAAGCTGCGGTTGATAGGGCCCAAAAACGCGGTAACCATACAAAAGCCCAGCTTGAGCATTGGCTAGATGACAGTGCCAAATTTGCCGTGTTTTCTCAGTCATAATGTACTGAGCAACCTCAATTTCCCCCGTGGCATCAAAGATACACAACACCACTTTGGTGGCATGTGCTGAAAATAACGAAAAATTCACTCCGCTATTATCAACCGTCGCCCCTAGTGGATAAGGATAACCGCTGCTTATACCCATAACATGCCTTTTTGAAGTCAAACCCTGCTGTTTTAACATGTTGCACTATTATGGCAACTCATGCGGTTCCGGTGCCCAAATACTGCATCCCAGTGGTGGCACTGTAATCACTAAACTGTAAGGCATGCCTTGCCATTCTGTTGCTTGTATTTCATACGTTGCATCATTGACAACATGACTGCCGCCATAATGACGGTGGTCACTGTTAAGTATTTCGTTATAGGACTGGTCGGTTGGCACCCCAATTCTAAAGTGGTGAAAAACCTGTGGCGACATGTTGACCACAATCACCACAGGTTGTTGTTTATCAATACCAAAACGACAAAATACTAAAATGTTATCGTCGGCATTATTGCAGTCGAGCCATTGAAAACCATCACTGTTGTGATCGCGTTGATATAACGCAGGATATTGCTGATAACACTGATTGAGATCGCGTACCCAATCTTGCACGCCTTGATGCGGCGTATAGTTTAATAAATGCCAGTCAAGGCTCTGGTTATGGTTCCACTCATTGCGCTGGGCAAACTCATTGCCCATAAACAATAACTTTTTGCCCGGATGTGCCCACATGAAACCGTAATAAGCGCGTAACGTAGCAAATTTCTGCCAATCGTCGCCGGGGATTTTATGTAATAACGACCCCTTGCCGTGGACCACTTCATCATGACTAAGCGACAAAATAAATTGTTCGGTAAAGGCATACACTAAGCTAAATGTCAGCTCACCATGGTGATAACGTCTGAACAAAGGATCGCTGCTGATGTAACGCAGTGTGTCGTTCATCCAGCCCATGTTCCATTTAAAACCAAAACCTAAGCCGTTATTACTGGTCGCTTGAGTCACGCCTGGCCACGCAGTTGATTCCTCAGCGATCATATTAATGCCAGGAAAACATTGGTACATGCGCGCATTAAGCTCTTGTAGAAAGCTGATAGCTTGAAGGTTTTCTCGGCCACCCAGTTCATTGGGGATCCATTGGTCGGCTGTGCGGCTGTAATCGAGATATAACATCGACGACACAGCATCAAGGCGTAAACCATCAAAATGAAATTCGTTTAGCCAGTAATAGGCGTTGCTGTATAAGAAACTGCGTACTTCCGCGCGACCATAATTATAAATTAGCGTATCCCAATCAGGATGCTCACCTCGGCGCGGATCTTCATGTTCATATAAGCAGCTACCATCAAATCTCACCAGCCCGTGTGGATCTCGAGGAAAGTGTGCGGGTACCCAATCAAGCAATACTGCAATACCTTGTAAATGGCATTCATCGATAAAGGCTTTAAGACCATTAGCGTCGCCAAAGCGATAGGTAGGCGCAAATAAGCCGACAGGTTGATAACCCCAAGAACCGTCAAATGGATACTCACTGATCGGCATCAATTGCAAATGGGTAAAGCCCATTTCTTTGACATACGGCACCAGTTCGGCAATGAGCTGTGAATAATCGGTGTAATCTTGACCGTCATCACCACTACGACGCCATGAGGCTAATTGCACTTCATAAATAGACATAGGTTGAGCATGAGGCTCACGGCTAGCTCGTTCAGTTAACCATTCGCCATCTTGCCAGTCATAGTGATCAAGATTAGGGACTTTTGACGCATTGTGCGGCGACGGTTGCATAGCAACGGCATAGGGATCAGATTTAATAATCTCATTGCCATGAACATCGCAAATAGCGAACTTATAGTGTTGATCAGGTTCAACATCTGCAATAAAAATATCCCACAACCCACTCGCAGGATGGTGGCGCAACACATGGCGTTTTTTGTCCCATAAGTTAAAATCGCCCACCACAGCCACTTGCTTGGCATTTGGCGCCCACACACAAAAATGCACACCTTTAACATCATGATGCTCGCGCCAGTTAGCCCCTTGAAAATGATAAGTTTGTAACTGACTACCTTCACCGAATAAATACACATCATCAGGATTGAGTAAACTGTCAAACTGATAAGGATCATTGATGAGCTGCTCACACAGTGGGTATTGCACTCGCAATAAGTAAGCAAAAGGTTTCACTCTGCGGCCCATTTTACCGGCAAACAAACCTTGTTGATTAACCTGTTCAAGACTGGCCACTTTACGGAGATCTTTTGCGTTTAACACATCGATACTCAGTGCACCGGGAAGTAAGCAACGAACAATTAATCCTTTATTATCACTACTACTGTGCATACCAAGTAATGAAAACACGTCAGTGTACTCACCATTTAATAAGGCTATTTCACTATCTTGCTGAAAATACGGGGTCGCTACAGTCATAATCAGTGATCCATTAATGGCCGAGTGTATCGGATGAGGGAATGTTTACAGCACTAACGCTGCTTCGGGCGTTGCTGCGAGGTTGTCGTGCACAAGCTATCGCTTCAAGACGTTGTTGTACTTTAGGACTTTGGGACATTTGCTTAATAGACAAAGGTAACCTGCGCTGCCAGTTAGGGAACTCTTTCCAAGTACCAGGAATATTAACCCCATGCTTATCAGCGACTAAGTCACTTAATTGCACACTAAACAATTGTGCATTGCCTTTGGCGGCAACACTTATCCAAGCCAGTAACACACTGTCAAACTCTAATTCATCCACTGAAGATGTGGGCAGTGGTAACTCAAACCCATGTTCGCGGATAAGTAAATCGACTAATTGAATTTTTTCTTGCTGACGCTGCGCTAAAAGCTGCTGTAATTTATCATCGGTTTCGATCAAATTAAGCTGACGTCGTAGACGTAAATCGTCGCCAGACCACCAGGCAAATAATGTAGGAACATCATGATTAGCTAGCATCATCAAGCTCTGGCGCTTGTGTTCTTGTGGAGACTTGAAGCCGTGATAATCTTTACAGAAATAGAATAATTCGTTCGAAAAAATACCCGCGTCACGCAAACAAGCCACTATTTCTGGCGGAACTATGCCTAAGTCCTCACCAATAACGACACAACGCGCTCGTTGGCTTTCTAAACACACAATAGCTAATAAGGTTTCAAGCGGGTAATAGACATAGCTGCCATTGCCTAAATCGTCCTGTAACGGCCACCACCATAGACGCAGCAACCCCATGACATGGTCGATCCTCAAGGCTCCGCAACTTTGCATATTACTGCGAACCAGTTGGATAAAGTGGCTAAAGTCATGTTGTTTTAGTTTGACAGGATCAAATGGAGTTAAGCCCCAATTTTGGCCTTGCTCGGCAAACGGATCTGGCGGCGCGCCGATACTGGCGTTATCGCCAAAAAAATCAACATTTGCACTCACCTCCGCCCCATGGCTAATGGCACCAACAGCTAAATCACGGATCAGTCCAATACTCATGCCGCACTGCTTCGCATTAAGCTGACAAGCTTGTAATTGCTCATTGGCAATGAACTGTAAATATAAATAAAACCCAGCATCATGAGTGAAATTTTTAGATGCCAATTTCAATTCCATGGCGACAAATTGCATTAATGCAACGTTATCTTGTTCTATGAATGCCAAATACTCTTTAAATCTGGGGGTTTCATACTTAACATGGTCCAAGCAAAATATTTGATACAGTTTTTCAAATGCAGCATATTTTAACTGCTGAACTTCATCATAGTTAATCAAATGCGCTTGATTGAGGATCTGTCTTTTTTGTTGCCATTTTTGTGATAATAACTCCCCATCAAGGGCGTTATATTCACCAACGGCTTCAATTTGTATGTATAAGGGATTTAAACGACGACGATCCGTTGGGCTATATGGACTGGGATTATCTGGCTGGCTGATGTCTAAAGCATGAAGTGGATTAAGCAGAATAAAATCAGCACCAGCATGAGCCGCGTAATCAATCAGTTCGGCTAAATTGCCAAAATCGCCTATGCCCCATTGCGCATCATTACGTAATGCATAAAGCTGCGCATTCAGTCCCCAAAACTGTTTATCTGTTTGTGCTAAACGACCTTGATAGGCCATAGATGGAGAGACCATTAATTGCCCATGCAACACATCAGGATGAGCTGGATCATTGATAAAGGATAAACTCAATGAGTAGTATCCTAACTGCAGGCTGGGATGAACGAAAAACAAGCGATACTGACAATAACGCTGACCGTTAATATGGTATTCACCGACAACAATACAGTCATTGACCTGTGCAGAGATCGAGATAGATTGTGTATTTTCACTGTGGATCTTGATGCTAAAAGCACCTGAGTCACGCTCTGGTAAGTAAATATCAACATGAGGCTTATCAATTAAACACCATTGAAAGTTATGCAGTGGCTTTAACCAAGGTTGGATATCGAGCTGGCTGATCTTAGCTGCAACCTGTGACTCTGATAATGGTTGATGATAAGACTCATTGAGATGACATAACGCTTCGCTATGACGGCTAAAAGCATGTTGATGACCTGAAGATGGTAACAACATTGTGGTTAAAATACCCTGCCTGTCCTTAGCGGGTATATGAACAAGATTACCGAAACAATCGATAAACTCTGCCCCTACGCCTTGCAAATACAGTAACTTTTCTAGCTCCATATTTGTCCTCCTCGCGTGAATTAACTACTGAAAATACAGCAGTTACCATGCCAGTTAATCATAACAAATTGACTACAGATTAATGGCAGTAAAATGACAAAACATATTACTTATAAATCATATGGTTAATTAAATTCAATTCAGCAAATATTGTTACATGTTACGCTCATCTGCGATTAGTTATCGCACAGAAATAGTGCAGAAGATACAAAAAAAGTGCATAACATCATAAAGTTTGCTTTGCTATTGCCATAAAATAGCGCAGCTCAATAGAAGAGACTTACAGATGAATTAATGATCATCAGTAGACCACTGATTCGCCACCAATAGCATTTGCCTGCTATTGATGAAAGATTAATAAAATTGGAACGAAATATTGATTTACTGTAGACGGGGTATTGTATGGTATTAAATTTATAACCGGTGTTGTTTTTCTATAAGATATCTGAGCGCACTCATATCGATCATTGTGGTAAAATGCCACCATTAAATGGCTCCGTTATGCTGGTTAAGCTTTGGTAGATACCATCGAATGATTGTGACTATTTACGACTAAAACAGCCTGATATAATGAATAGGATCCAGACGTTACCAATGAATAAACACGAATTCACTTTACGCTATAACTTACATCGGCTGCGCTCAACCATCACTTCTGCGCCCAAATCATATCTTGGTCGTCAAGCCGCGGTGTTAATTGCAGTAATGGAAGTCGATCAGCAACTGCATATTATGTTAACTCGGCGTCCTATGCATTTACGTCACCATCCTGGTCAAATCAGCTTTCCTGGCGGTAAAGTTGAGCCAAATGATAGGGATATTATTCATACGGCACTGCGCGAAGCGCACGAAGAAATAGGATTACAGCCTGAAAATGTCGATATTCTAGGGATTTTTCCTGCGCACAAAACCTTTACTGGTTTTGAAATTACCCCTGTGGTAGCGATGGTAAAGCAGCCTTTTGAATTGGTGCTAGATCCTGGTGAGGTTGAAGATTGCTTTTTGGTACCACTCAATTTTTTTATTGAGCGCAGCAACCGCCATAACATGTTTCATTACCGTCATGGGGCAAGGTATCAAGTTCACTTTATGCCTTTTGAAGACAAGTTTATTTGGGGGGTTACCGCCGCCATTATCGACTTATTGTGTCGTCATATCGATGTCAATTAAGCCTATAACATTGGCGATTTAAATAAAAATCCAATTCAACACCCAAATGATAACCACTTTTATTGGCTTCTGCATGAGCATTAATCAACACATCTACACCACGTAACGAATGTACAAACCCGCAGACACTGACACCAAAAACAACAACGGAATATTAACCCAAAATCCTATGCGCGTAGTGGCCTTAGCATAAAAATTTACCAGCAGGTTGAGAAAACTAACACCGGCACACCACCAAATTAGGTATTCTAATTTAATGGTTAACTGTGGATCCCAGTTTAAGCGGACCGTGGCGCCCTTGCTCAAAAAGTACCCTACGGCTCTATCGGGTCTGGCTTCGCCAAAGATAATCAATGCATAAATGGCTAAGCTCCAGCCTAATAATGACAAAATAGTCAACACCACTTGTATAATACCTAAACGAGACATGGCCTTTTCCTTGGTTAACGAGAGAATACGAGGCTAATTCGCCAAATATTTAATCGACTTACTCAAAAGTATCACAATAATCTTTATAGAATAGCGTTTTCAGCTTGAGAAAAGCCACCAGCAAGGTAAGATAAACCCAAATTTTACATTTATATTCTATACGTTGGAGAATAAAGCAACAATGAGCATTGCATCTGTCGCTTCTGTATTTAAAGCTGAACACGCCGTTGGTTCACATGTCACTATACGTGGCTGGGTAAGAACTCGTCGTGATTCAAAAGCGGGTATCTCTTTCTTGGCCGTTTATGACGGTTCATGTTTCGACCCTATTCAAGGTGTCGTGCCAAATAGCCTAGCCAATTACAATGACGATGTATTGAAATTGACTGCAGGCTGCTCTGTTGTGATGACAGGTGAAGTGGTAGCCTCTCCAGGTGCCGGCCAAGCATTTGAATTACAAGTATCTGAAATCGTAGTGACTGGATTTGTTGATGATCCAGATACTTATCCAATGTCGGCTAAACGTCATTCTATTGAGCATCTTCGTGAACTCGCCCATTTACGCCCACGTACCAATATTATTGGTGCTGTAGCTCGAGTTCGTAACTGTTTATCGCAAGCAATCCATCGTTTCTATCACCAAGAAGGTTTTATCTGGGTATCTACCCCACTTATTACCGCTTCTGATTGTGAAGGCGCAGGTGAAATGTTCCGCGTGTCGACATTAGACATGGAAAATCTTCCACGTACTGACGCAGGTAAAGTTGATTACGATAAAGATTTTTTCGGTAAAGAAGCATTCTTAACCGTATCGGGTCAGTTGAACGCAGAAACCTATGCTTGTGCATTGTCTAAAGTGTATACCTTTGGCCCGACTTTCCGTGCTGAAAACTCCAACACAACTCGTCACCTTGCAGAATTCTGGATGGTTGAGCCTGAAGTGGCGTTTGCTACATTAGACGATGCGGCTGAGTTAGCGGAAAAAATGCTTAAGTTCGCTTTCAGTGCGGTACTTGAAGAGCGTATGGATGACTTAACCTTCTTTAATGAGCGTATTGATAAAACCGTTATTGAACGTTTGCAAGCCTTTGTGAGCAGTGATTTCGCCCAAGTGGATTACACTGATGCGGTTGAAATCCTTAAAAACTGCGGTAAGAAGTTTGAATTCGCAGTCGAATGGGGTATCGATCTACAGTCTGAGCACGAACGCTACTTAGCTGAAGAACACTTTAAAGCACCTGTGGTAGTAAAAAACTACCCGAAAGACATTAAAGCTTTCTACATGCGCTTAAATGATGACGGTAAGACAGTTGCCGCTATGGACGTGTTAGCACCAGGCATTGGTGAGATCATCGGTGGTGCGCAACGTGAAGAGCGTTTAGACGTGCTTGATAAGCGTTTAGCTGAAATGGATTTAAGCCAAGAAGATTACTGGTGGTATCGCGACTTACGTCGCTATGGCACAGTACCTCATGCAGGCTTTGGTCTAGGTTTTGAACGTTTGGTATCGTATGTTACTGGCGTTAACAACATTCGTGATGTTATCCCGTTCCCACGTGCCCCACGCTCAGCAAGTTTCTAATTAGCTCAATAATATGCAACAACAGAAACGCGCCAATTGGCGCGTTTTTTTATGAGCAGTTTTAGAATAATTTACCGATGCAGTTGTTTGTGATCACATGAGACTCTTCCCCGTCTGCAGCAGACAGGGATTATATTTTGAACTTGTTAGCTATTAACAATAATCAGATCTCGTAAATGTTTAACGTCGTCACGCACAGCAGCGGCTTGCTCAAACTCTAAATTTTTAGCATGCTCATGCATTTGTTTTTCAAGTTTATCAATTTGATGACTCAAATCAGCAATACTGGTGTATTTAGCGCGCTCTTCTGCGACTTCAGCAAATTTAGAATGATTTTTACGTGTACCTTTACTGAAGTTGCTATCACCAACATCCATCACATCTGTAATACTTTTCACCACACCTCGCGGCACAATCCCATTGGCCACATTGTGTAGGTGTTGTTTTTCGCGTCGACGCTCCGTTTCCCCCATGGCTTTAGCCATTGAGTTGGTTATGCGATCTGCATATAAAATAACTTTGCCGTTAACATTACGGGCCGCACGACCAATGGTTTGGATAAGTGAGCGTTCGGAACGTAAAAAACCCTCTTTATCGGCATCTAAAATACAGACTAATGATACTTCTGGTAAATCTAAGCCCTCACGTAATAAATTAATCCCAATCAGTACGTCAAAACGCCCTAAACGTAAATCTCGGATAATCTCAACCCGCTCAACGGTATCAATGTCAGAATGCAGATAGCGCACTTTTATGCCATGTTCATCAAGGTATTCACTCAGATCTTCTGACATCCGTTTGGTCAATGTGGTAACCAGCACCCTTTCATTCACCGCCACACGTTTGTGGATCTCAGACAATAAATCATCAACTTGAATACCCACTGGACGCACTTCTAAAACAGGGTCGAGCAACCCCGTAGGCCTTACCACCTGCTCTGCTATCTCTCCGGTACTTTTTTCAAGTTCATATAAACTAGGTGTCGCCGAAACAAAAATAGTTTGCGGCATTAATCGCTCAAACTCTTCGAACATTAATGGCCGATTGTCCAATGCAGATGGTAATCGAAAGCCATACTCTACTAAGTTCATTTTTCGGCTTCGGTCACCTTTGTACATAGCGCCGATTTGCGGCACTGTGACATGTGATTCATCAATGATCAGTAAACCATCTGCAGGAAGGTAATCAAGTAATGTTGGTGGACCATCTCCAGATGATCGACCGGATAAATATCGCGAGTAATTTTCAATTCCAGAGCAGTAACCCAGCTCGACCATCATTTCAATATCATATTGAACCCGTTCAGTGATCCGCTGAGCTTCAATCAATTTATTGTTATCAAGTAAATACTGACGGCGTTCTCGTAGCTCTTCCTTTATCTCTTCCGTGGCGGCAAGAATTTTTTCTCGCGGGGTAACATAGTGGGTCTTAGGATAAATAGTGGTGCGTGCGATGCGCTTGTTAATCTGTCCAGTCAAAGGATCAAATTCGCTTAAACGTTCTATTTCATCGTCAAACAATTCAATTCGAATCGCTTCACGTTCAGATTCTGCCGGAAAAATATCAATCACTTCACCACGAACTCGATATGTGCCGCGTTGTAATTCAATATCATTGCGTTTGTATTGCAATTCACTGAGTCGGATGAGGATGTCCCGTTGCCCCATAAAATCACCTTGGCGCAAATGTAATAGCATCTTCATATAAGAGTCGGGATCACCTAAACCGTATATAGCTGATACCGAGGCGATGAGCACCACATCTTTACGCTCTAAAAGCGCTTTAGTGGCTGATAGACGCATTTGCTCTATGTGAGCATTCACAGATGCATCTTTTTCTATAAAGGTATTAGACGCAGGAACATAGGCTTCAGGTTGATAGTAATCGTAGTAGGATACAAAATATTCAACCGCATTATGTGGAAAAAACTCTTTCATCTCACCATAGAGCTGAGCTGCAAGGGTTTTGTTAGGCGCCATGATAATAGTTGGCCGCCCCATTTGCTTAATGACATTGGCGATTGTGTATGTTTTACCTGATCCAGTAACGCCGAGTAGCGTTTGGCTAGCCACACCGGATTCTAAACCATCAACTAATTTTTTTATCGCTGTAGGTTGATCGCCGGCGGGTTCAAATTTGGACTCTAGGGAAAAAACGGACTCTGACACAACACGGCTTCCTATTTTAATTAACTGTTTATGATATACCCAAAAACAAGCAAATGGCGATATAAAATATCATTGCACAGCTTCTCTTATCATTTAAAGCTATGCCAAAATGAATCCTAAAAGCGCATTATAGCCATTAATTGGGGCATGTTTTATTCAGATCAATATCAGCGACTTAGCACTGTAATGTGACAAAATAAAGATCCTAAAGTGAAAGTTATAAACAAATGGATAAGATCATGATTAAATCACTGTAATACGCCGAAAAACTAACTTAAATCATAATTTAATACACAATCGACTGTCCAAAGAGATTACAATTTTGCAACTGAGAGAACAGTGACAAAAGAAAGTTGTTGATTTTTGTATCTAGTTGATTAAATACAACTTAACTTATCGCTAAATAATTGTACCAATTTAAGTCCGACTCAAGCGCAATAAGGGGTTGCCGCTCATTTACATAAGAAGTCCACAAGTTTATCCACAGATTTAGTGGATAAGTCAATAAAGTTCAATACTGCTGCGGGGTAGCGACCAAGTGAGTTTCATAAAAGCGTAAGAAATTTGTGATGAAATTTAATTACATTTGCAGATTAATACGAAAGATAGCGACAATAGTTCACCTATTGGGTCAAGAATAGCTAAATTCGATAATCTACAATTACTTTAGCAACCGATTGAATACCGATCAAGCTTGCGATCCCATCTCTGAGTCATCTACTTTCGATACCCATTTCATTAATGTTAATGTTCATTCGCTTAAATACATTAGTTAAACTGAGCTAGCTCTTAGCCTAAATATCAGCACTTGAATAATCACTTTATTATGATGAGGCATCAAGATAGAAATCATGAGATGGAAATCATGAGATGGAGTTAAGTGGCATGAGTGAGCGGTGCTACAGTAAAAGTGATCACAAACGTGATCTCAAGAGATTGGCTAAGTAGTCTAATGTGTAAACGCACAATTTATTGCTCGATATATGCTTATTGAGAGACTTTGTCGCTAAAACTTGTGCCACATTCTTTTACAAAGAGATAAATCAAGTCAGTCGAACAAATTTCAACCACAAACTACCTCCTCCCCAAAGAAATTGACATAAACAGCATCGATAGTGTTCGACAATAGATTTTATGAGTAAGTGATTAATTTTGTTTTCATTGTCAAAATATCACCACAAACGAGCAAAAGTCGTTCACGATGTGTGTTTGGTAACCAATTAGTCACATAAATGCGTTTTTTTTTATAACTCGAGTTGACTCAGTTACCAGAGCGTTTTACTATGCGCTCCGTTCTCAGCAATACATTGCTAAAAACGCTTCCCCAGTAGTTCAGTTGGTAGAACGGCGGACTGTTAATCCGTATGTCACTGGTTCGAGTCCAGTCTGGGGAGCCATTTAGTAAAAGTAAGTTGAGATGTAAATATAATTCCCCAATAGTTCAGTTGGTAGAACGGCGGACTGTTAATCCGTATGTCACTGGTTCGAGTCCAGTTTGGGGAGCCAATATTTACCGTTATCGAAACGATTCCCCAATAGTTCAGTTGGTAGAACGGCGGACTGTTAATCCGTATGTCACTGGTTCAAGTCCAGTTTGGGGAGCCATCGAGATAACACTTTTGAAATAATACGCTTCCCCAATAGTTCAGTTGGTAGAACGGCGGACTGTTAATCCGTATGTCACTGGTTCGAGTCCAGTTTGGGGAGCCATTTCAAAGATTAAAATAAGTAACAATAATTCCCCAGTAGTTCAGTTGGTAGAACGGCGGACTGTTAATCCGTATGTCACTGGTTCGAGTCCAGTCTGGGGAGCCATTATTATTAACTTTAAAAGCACGGTTAGCCCCCCTCCTCCTGCGAATCTTCCCAGTAATACAGTAGCTTATTAAATATTTTAGATTTTTCATTCATCATTTATCTCAAACATTTTTGCTTTTACAATCGTTAAATTTTCTATCGGAAATATTACCTTTGATTAATCATTAATTAATCTCATTTCTGCTATGATATTATCGATTATTATATAAACTATGTAGCATGTTACTTTTGGTTAAAAAACGACATTCGAACCACTGCAGCACAAGGTTTGTGCCAGATCGAGCAAGTTTAGCCAAACACACTCAAGGAATAGATGTTTTATGGGCTTATCGAAATCCTTTCAGCTTGTTCTTTTTATCGTTTTTGGTTTATTAACTTTCCGAATTTTTACGGTGGAAAATAATGAAGCTCAACAACAAGGTGAAAACGCACGAGCTAATTATCAGCAATATGTGCAATCTATTGCTCAGTGGCAAGGAAATGGTGAAGCACTATACCAGCTTATGTCTGAAAAATTTTCGTTTCAGTTTTTCCAATATATTGATAAAACAGATAATAATAATAATTTTACTCATGGAAGTTTACTTCGCCCAGCTGGAGATTTCGCCAGTGAAATCTTCAATATTGAATTAGGCCATGTACAAAATTTTCCTGACGGTCGCTTACAAGTTAGATTAGATACTGCGAGCGTATTATCAGCCAGTTTTGATGATTTACAACAGACAGCGACCTTATTGATTATCGCTTATGTGTCATTGATGTTGTTATTTGCATTGCTGATGCAACTACACCGTCGAAGAATCAATTATGCTGCCGAGTACATCTCTCACATTCCTGATTTATCGTTTCTCGCCATTGAGAAATCCCGCTTTCCAGGTGTTTTAAGACCACTCGGTAATACACTGGAAATTTGTCGCAGCCAGTTAAAGCTCAACTTAGATCGTGTCAGAAAAGAGAATGAACAATTAACTAAAGCCGCATATCAAGATCCCGTCAGTGGATTTTCAACTCGACAACGTTTTACACAACATATTGAAGCAATTAGTAAAACGGATAAGCAACAGTATGGTGTACTCATAGTCGTAAAGGCTGCTGAACTGGCAAGCATCAATCAGTTGCATGGACGTGCTGCTGGAGATGATTATTTAGCAAAATTGGCAACCTGTATTCGAAAATCGCTAGCTAATCTTGGAATGAGTGAGTGCTTTAGAATCTCAAGTGGTGATTTTGCTATTTTTATTGACAGCATTTCACTTAAAGAAGGCGAACGATTTTTAGAACACCTTAAACGCCACTTAGATGAATATGCCCAAACAACTAAAAGTGATTCCATTGCACATGCTGGTATGGTGCCCTATCAGCAAGGTAACGAGCCATTGGCATTGATGGCATTAGCCGATACGGCCGTCAGCGTGGCGCAAACAATGGGGCCCAATCGTTACTATCAATTAGAGAAACTATCGGGTAGTGAGCAAATAAGCACGGAACATTGGAAAATCACTATAGATGACTTAATTAATCGAAGAAGTATTAAGTTTTATCAACAACCTATCCAACCTTGTAATAATGCAACTGAAGTTTACCGTGAATTATTAGCACGCTTTTATAATGTCGAAGGTAAACATTTACCCACTACCACAGTCATTGCAATGGCTGAACGATATGGGATGAGTGTTGAATTAGATAAAATGATCGTGACACAAACCATCAAGGTGTTGAGCGAGAATCCAAGTATTTCAGGCCATATGGGAGTCAATATCAGTGCTTATTCAGCACATCAAGACGGTTTTACCATGTGGCTTAAAGATATATTAACTAAACATCGTGGCACTGCGGCTCGATTGGTGTTTGAACTGAATGAATCAGGTATGCAGACTAATTTAGAATCTAGCCATAATTTTGTAAACGAAATACACAAAGCTGGAGCAAAAGTGGCTATCGAGCGCTTTGGTTTAGGCTTTACATCATTTAAATTTTTCCGAGAGGTACGTCCTGACTTTATCAAGTTAGACAGTAGTTACAGTAACAACATAGAACAGGACAACAATAATAAGTTCTTTGTCCGGATGATTGTTGATATTGCTAAACGCATCAGTATCCGTGTTATCGCTACAGGTGTTGAAAAACAAGACGAAAAGCTGACGTTAGAAAAACTGTTAGTAGATGGTATGCAAGGTTATTATATTGCTAAACCTGAGTTATTGTTAAATAAACAGTAAAAACAACGTTAATATACGGTAAATATATCGCTTTTATTCTAAGGTTAAACATTTTATGTTTAACCTTATTTTTTATCCGTTGTTTATCGGCGCCAAACCTAAGATAATACTCGTATCTATTGGTCAAAAAAATTGTAGCAATGACAGAGTATCTTCTCCTGTTGATCGGCACAGTGCTGGTAAATAACTTCGTTCTGGTAAAATTCTTAGGTCTATGCCCTTTTATGGGGGTGTCGAGCAAATTAGCGTCGGCGATCGGCATGTCAATGGCCACCACGTTTGTGTTGACCCTCGCTTCTATTTTGAGTTATTTAACCAACGAATTTTTACTGCAACCTTTTGACTTAAGCTATTTACGCACCATGAGCTTTATTTTAGTGATTGCTGTTGTCGTACAATTCACTGAAATGGTGGTGCAAAAAACCAGCGCGTCTTTACATCGTGCTTTGGGAATTTATCTACCGCTTATTACCACCAATTGCGCCGTATTAGGCGTGGCATTGCTTAACGTTAATGAAGACCATAACTTTATTGAATCGGCTATTTATGGTTTTGGTGCTGCTGTTGGTTTTTCTCTAGTGTTAATTTTATTTTCGGCCATGCGTGAGCGCTTGGCTGCTGCGGACGTGCCCTTACCTTTTCAAGGTGGTGCGATTGCGATGATCACTGCTGGTTTAATGTCATTAGCCTTTATGGGGTTTGCGGGGCTGGTTAACTAATGTTGTCGAGTATATTCATTGCTGTAGCGATATTGACCGTTTTAGCGTTAGCATTTGGAGTCATTTTAGGCTTTGCATCGAAAAAGTTTAAAGTCGAAGGCAATCCTATTGTTGATCAAGTTGACACCCTGCTGCCACAGACTCAGTGTGGACAATGTGGTTATCCGGGTTGCCGGCCCTACGCCGAAGCCATTGCCAATGGCGATAAAATCAATAAATGCCCTCCTGGTGGTACTGCTACCATGGAAAAGATTGCCGAACTCATGGGCGTAGAACCGGAACCATTAGGTGAAGCAGCCCAAGCCAATGTGAAGAAAGTGGCTTATATCCGCGAAGATGAATGTATTGGCTGTACTAAATGTATTCAAGCATGCCCAGTCGACGCTATTTTAGGGGCTGGAAAATTAATGCATACCGTGATTGCCAAAGATTGTACTGGCTGCGATTTATGCGTTGAACCTTGTCCCGTCGATTGTATTGACATGATCCCCGTTGAAACCACTATACAAAATTGGGATTGGAAATTACGCGCAATTCCAATAAGCGTAATCGATCAACAGCAAGAGGATAAACGGTGTTAACGTTATTAGAGCAATTAGATAAAGGTCATTTGTGGCGCTCTCCTGGCGGGATCCATCCACCTGAACTGAAAACATTATCCAATCAAAGCGTAATATCATCGTTACCCTTGCCATCGCGATTTGTCGTACCGGTTCCCCTCGTCGGCCAACTTGCGATCATGAGTGTCAAGGTGGGTGACCACGTACTCAAAGGTCAAGCTCTCACTGAAGGAGCAGGCTTTACTTATTTGCCTGTTCACGCGCCTACCTCTGGTGTGGTTGTCGCCATAGAGCAACATAACAGTAACCATGCTTCTACATTGCCAGTGTTAAGCTGCATCATCGAAGCTGATGGTCTAGATACTTGGTGTGAATTAATACCAAACCAGCTTGAACAACTGTCAAAGTCGGCTATTTTAGACAAAATTAAACAAGCGGGTATTGCGGGTATGGGCGGCGCAGCGTTTCCCAGCCACGTAAAACTTAACCCTGCCAGTGAAATAGATTTAGTGATCATTAATGGTGTCGAGTGTGAACCCTACATCAGCGCCGATGACAGATTAATGCGTGATTACAGTGATGAGATCTTAACTGGGATCAGCATTATTCATCAATTACTCAATCCTCAGCGCATTGTTATCGCTATTGAAGATAATAAACCTGAAGCAGCAAAAGCGATGCAAGCGGCAATTACTCGCAGTACATTGCCTAATGATATTATTCGCGTCACGGTTATTCCGACCAAGTATCCTTCTGGCGGTGAAAAACAACTGATTCAAATTATTACCGGTAAAGAAGTACCCAGTGGAGCCATTCCAGCCCAACTTGGTATTGTGATGCATAACGTCGGTACCGCCTATGCGATTCAAGAAGCCGTTTTACAAGGTAAGCCACTTATTGAACGCGTTGTCACTTTCACTGGGGAACGCGTCGGAAAACCAGGAAACTATTGGCTTCGCATAGGAACAACGGTGGCCGATGCTCTAAATCAAGTCAACTTTGCCCCAGATAATGGCCAAAAAGTCATTGTGGGTGGCCCAATGATGGGATACGCACTAGCAGATCTCGATGTGCCAATATTAAAAGGTACTAACTGCTTACTGACCCCCAGCCAAGCTGAAATCGCCCCAGACGCCGATGAGAAAGCCTGTATTCGATGTGGTGAGTGTGCAGTTGCCTGCCCGGCATTATTGCTACCTCAGCAATTATTTTGGCATGCAAAGGCCGAAGAATACGATAAGGCTGCCAGCTTTAACTTAAAAGACTGCATAGAATGTGGTTGTTGCAGTTACGTATGCCCAAGTGATATTCCATTAGTAGAATACTATCGCGTGGCTAAATCTGCGCTGAAAAATACTGCAGAAGAAAAACTACAAGCTGAAAGAGCAAAACAACGTTTTGAAGTGCGCCTGCAACGACTTGAAGATGAAAAAACGGCTCGAGAAGAAAAATCTAAGCAAGCAGCTGCTAAACGCCAAGCGAATATGAAATCGAGCGACAAAGATGCCGTTGCCGCTGCAATGGCACGTATTGCTGCTAAAAAGGCTCAAACAGCAGATGCGACAAAGGACTCTGTCACAACACACACAAACATTACCGATGCACCAAGTGTAGCTGTGGACAGTCCGGACGCGAAGAAAACCGCGGTTAGTGCAGCAATTGAGCGGGCTAAAGCTAAAAAAGCCGCTATTGCAGCTCAGTCTTTAGCTGATAAGCAAGCTGATGTCACAGAGGCAACTGCTGATCATTCCGCTGATAATATCGACGACAAGAAAGCAAAAATTGCCGCTGCGGTAGCTCGAGCAAAAGCCAAAAAAGCCGCGTTAGCTAATGAATCGGCTGCAACCGATAACCCAGCTGAGCCTGATAGTGCTGTTGCGGCTGAGGCGATAAATAGCCCGAGTGCAACAAATAGCAGTATTAATGCCGCTCCTATCGATGACAAAAAAGCTAAAATCGCTGCTGCGGTGGCTAAAGCAAAAGCCAAAAAAGCCGCGTTAGCGAATGAATCGGCTGCAACTGATAACCCTGCTGAGTCTGATAGTGCTGTTACGGCTGAGGCGATAAATACCCCGAGTGCAACAGATAGCAGTATTAACGTCGCTCCTGTTGATGACAAAAAAGCTAAAATCGCTGCTGCGGTGGCTAAAGCAAAAGCCAAAAAAGCCGCGTTAGCGAATGAATCGGCTGCAACCGATAACCCAGCTGAGCCTGATAGTGCTGTTGCGGCTGAGGCGATAAATAGCCCCATTGCAACAGATAGCAGTATTAACGCCGCTCCTGTCGATGACAAAAAAGCTAAAATCGCTGCTGCGGTGGCTAAAGCAAAAGCTAAAAAAGCAGCATTAGCTAATGAGTTGACGCAAACAGATGAGTCAGCCGTATCATCTACCGTCGTCAATCAGGCGATTAAGACCGCTAGTGATGTTGATATGACCAATAGCGAAGCTCCTATTGATGACAAAAAAGCCAAAATTGCCGCCGCTGTCGCCAAAGCGAAAGCCAAGAAACTCGCTAACAGTGCTAAGCAAGAGGAATAACCACTATGGCATTTAAAATTGCCTCATCACCACATGTCAGTTCAACATCGCAAACCAATACAGTGATGAAGCGCGTTGCGCTATGCTTGATCCCCGGGATTGCTGTACAAAGCTATTATTTTGGCTATGGTACCTTAGTTCAATTATTACTCGCCATCACAGTAGCTTATCTCGCTGAAGCTGCAGTAATAAAGTTACGTCACAAAAATATAACGGCAACCTTAGCGGATAATAGCGCATTGGTGACGGCAAGCTTACTGGCGGTTGCAATTCCGCCTTTAGCACCCTGGTGGATGATCGTTATCGGGACATTATTTGCGATTGTGATTGTCAAGCAGCTCTATGGCGGATTGGGCAATAATGTCTTTAACCCTGCTATGGCTGCATACGTACTGCTGTTGATCTCATTTCCAGTGCAAATGACATCATGGGTTGCCCCGCAAACATTAGCCCTTAACAGCGCCGATATGTTGCATACGTTCAACAGTATCTTTCAATTAAACACTGGCTACGCTGCAGACTATTTCCATCTTGCGATTGATGGCACAACGATGGCCACGCCACTAGATACCCTAAAAACCGACCTGTCGATGGGCCTGACTACAACAGAAAGTATGACTAAGACTATCTTTTCTGGCACTGTTGGCGAAGGTTGGTTTTGGGTCAATCTCGCCTATCTCATTGGCGGCATAGTCATGCTGAAGCTCAAGGTGATCCGCTGGCACATAAGCGGATCAATTCTTTTGAGCTTATTTGTTTGTGCCAGTATTGGCTTTTTAATCAGCCCTGATACCTTCGTGAGCCCTACGATGCATTTATTTTCTGGGGGAACCATGCTGGCGGCATTTTTTATTGCCACGGACCCTGTGACTGCGGCAACGAGTACTCGTGGTCGTCTAATATTTGGCGCAATGATAGGCTTACTGATTTACTTAATAAGAACGTTTGGCGGCTATCCTGATGCTGTCGCATTTGCAGTGTTACTGGCGAATATGTGCGCACCATTTATCGATTATTATGTTCGCCCTCGCAGTTATGGTCATCGAGCAGGAAATTAATTATGTCTATTTTAACTACTAACCCGATGATTAAAAATGGTCTTTTACTGGGCCTATTTGCCTTGTGTTGCACAGGTCTTGTAGCCTTAGTGCATGCGTTAACCAGCGACACGATTTCATTGCAACAGCAAAAACAATTAACCTTGATTCTCAACCAAATCATTCCGCCCCAGTTACACGATAATGTACTCAGTGAGCAATGTATTTTGGTTAACTCGCCAGAACTATTAGGCACAGAAGCCGATTTACCGGCATATCTTGCTTATCAGGGTGATCAACCTGTCGCTATCGCAATAGAAGCAATTGCACCAGATGGCTATAATGGCGAGATAAAACTGATTATCGGCGTTGATAACCAAGGGGAAATATTAGGTGTGCGAACCCTTTCCCATCAAGAGACTCCTGGGTTAGGTGATAAAATCGATCTTCGTAAATCTGATTGGGTGACCCATTTCAGTGGCAAATTATTTAAAGACAACACCAGCATGTGGAAAGTAAAAAAAGACGGTGGCCAGTTTGATCAATTTACCGGTGCAACCATTACTCCGCGCGCTTATGTTAAAGCCATTGCTAAAGCGATGACGTTTATTGAACAACATCGTCAAACACTGTACCAAAGTCATTATGCCTGTGAGGCCAACCATGAGTAATTATCGTGAAATAGCCGCTCAAGGGCTATGGAAAAACAATCCAGGGTTAGTGCAACTCTTAGGCCTATGTCCACTACTTGCCGTTACTGCCACCATTACTAATGCATTAGGTTTAGGTGTGGCCACTTTGCTGGTATTAGTTGGCTCAAATATTTTAGTCTCTTTAGTGCGCGATTTTGTTCCTAAAGAAATTCGAATCCCGGTATTTGTGATGATCATTGCTGCACTGGTGACTTGTGTGCAATTACTGATTAACGCTTATGCCTATAATTTATATTTATCATTAGGTATTTTCTTACCCTTGATCGTCACTAACTGCGTCATCATAGGTCGCGCTGAAGCATTTGCATCGCGTAATTCATTAGCCCACTCGACGTTCGATGGATTGATGATGGGCTTGGGATTTACCGCAGTATTGGTAGTGTTAGGTGCAAGCCGTGAACTCATTGGTCAAGGGACTCTTTTTGACGGTGCAGATCTATTATTAGGTGATTGGGCCAGTGTCTTGACCATTCATGTATGGCAGGTAGACACACCATTTTTATTGGCCATGTTACCGCCAGGAGCATTCATTGGCATGGGATTACTAATCGCCCTTAAAAATGTCATCGACAGCCGAGTAAAAGCCATGCAACCTAAAGCTGAAGTAGTTGGTGTTACGCGGGCTCGGATCACTAAAGTCAACTAATACTCAACCGCTGTTAACCGACAGCGGCCGTTAACTTAACGATAAATTGACCGATTATTATGAATAAAGATAAACGCCATCAAATTCTCTGCCGATTAAGGGACAATAACCCTAAACCTGAGACCGAACTTAATTTTTCCAGCCCATTTGAGCTCTTAGTTGCGGTCACATTATCAGCACAAGCAACTGACGTCAGTGTCAATAAAGCCACTGATAAATTGTTTCCAATTGCCAATACGCCTCAAGCAATCTACGACTTAGGCGTTGACGGGCTCAAGCAATATATTAAAACCATTGGCTTATACAATAACAAAGCCATTAATGTGATTAACGCCTGTAAAATGCTGATTGATTTACATGCTGGTGAAGTACCCGAAAATCGAGAAGCATTAGAAGCTTTACCTGGAGTGGGACGAAAAACGGCCAATGTAGTACTCAATACCGCTTTTGGTTGGCCAACCATTGCCGTTGACACGCATATTTTTAGGTTAGCAAACCGGACTAAATTTGCCCCAGGCAAAAATGTCGATCAAGTTGAACTGAATATGCTTAAAGTGGTGCCGAATGAGTTTAAAGTAGATGTTCATCATTGGTTTATTCTTCACGGACGGTACACTTGCTTAGCCAGAAAACCCCGTTGCGGCTCCTGTATTATCGAAGACTTGTGTGAGTTTAAAGATAAGACTGAGTAAGCTAATTTTTAATTGAAATATATTGATGATCATGCGAATAACTTAAATATGTGCTACTCGCATGATTATCTTAATTTGAAAACCTTAAATAGCCGCTTAACCTTTAATTATTACTGAACATAAACTCTATACTCCCAAGGCGCCAACTTAAGGCTTGTGTCTTCAGTAAGCGTTGCCTTTTGTTTGCTAAATAGCTCTGTATATACTCCAGCTGTTTGTGGCCCCATAAATTGAATATCTTGCTCTTTATCAGAAAAATTAATCACAACAAACACTTTATCTTTGGTATTTTCGCGTATAAAACTAAACACTTCAGTCGGGTTAGTATTATAAATACGTTCCATTCTCGCGCCATACTTGCCATGCCATAACGCACTATTTTGTTTCTGTAAAGCTAAGAGCTTCTGAATCAATGGCTTAAACTCATGCTCTTTCCATTTAATAGGATCTTTTTCGAAAAACTCAAGCCGCTTATTATTCCCAGCTTCAAGTCCATTATAAATTAATGGCATACCTTCACCGACAATAGACAATACAATAGCTGTCGCTACTTTTTCTTCACTACCATAACGTTCAAATACGGTACCTTCCCACGAATTAGCATCGTGATTTGAAACATACGTCATCCGGTAGCTATTTTTTGGGTAAGCTCCCTCATTCCATGAATAGTATACAAACAACCTATTTAGATCAGCGTGACCACTTAAAATATCATGAATAGCTTCCTGCCAAGACCATGCATAAGTAGCATCAAAAGCTTTAGCATGTAAATCCCGCATCTCCCATTCAGCTAACATAAAAACAGGCTTGATCGCGTCTAGCTCTGACCTAACGTTTTCCCAAAAATCTAGAGGAACAAAACCTGCTACATCACATCGATAACCATCAATGTTCGCTTCTTTGACCCAATACTTCATTGCATCAGTCATGTATTCACGCATTTCTGGTACGTTATAATCAAAGTCTATTATGTCTGACCAATCCCACCAAGGCGTAGGTTGAAAATTGCCTTGCGAATTTTTTGTATACCAATTTGGGTGCTTATGCCTTAATTCATTATCCCAGGCACTATGATTCGCGACCCAATCTAAAATAACGTACATACCTAATTCGTGAGCAGCATTAACAAAGCTTTTTAAGTCATCTAAAGTACCAAACTCAGGGTTAACACCGTAGTAATCTTTTACTGAATAAGGGCTACCCAGCGACCCTTTTCTGTTTTCTTCGCCAATCGGATGAATCGGCATTAACCAAAGAATATCGACGCCAAGTTCTTTTAATCGTGGTAGTTGATGCTCAGCGGCTGCAAATGTTCCTTCAGGCGTGAACTGTCGCGTATTAATTTGATAAAAACTTGCATTCTTACTCCACTGAGGATGCGTTAACTTCACATATTCTTGCGGAACATAATTTGAGGAAATATTCGTTGTCTTAGTTTTTTTACTTATATTAGTACAAGCACACAGCCCTAAAAGCAGTAATATGAGCGTAAGTTTTTTCATTTGTGGAACACCTTAAACGATTAAGTTCAAAGAATATACGATGTAGCGACATTATTTTAAACAGTCCATTAACATGAATACGAATGCAAACCTTTGCGCCTGTCTAGCATAATTACCTTTTGGTTGGCCAACCATTGCCGTTGACACGCATATTTTTAGGTTAGCAAACCGGACTAAATTTGCCCCAGGCAAAAATGTCGATCAAGTTGAACTGAATATGCTTAAAGTGGTGCCTAATGAGTTTAAAGTAGATGTTCATCATTGGTTTATTCTTCACGGACGGTACACTTGCTTAGCCAGAAAACCCCGTTGCGGTTCCTGTATTATCGAAGACCTGTGCGAATTTAAGGATAAAACAGAGTAGTGAGATCCTTGGATTCTTTTTCTGCCGGCTTTTAAGTTTTTGTTGCCCTAAAATTAAGGTATAGATTTTCGGTAATAGATAAATTCAAGCCTCTTTTCCTTTATTTTCTTCATTACATTGGCACTCAAACGAGTAACTATAATAATTAGCACTCGTTTGAGCACCATTATGTGACTATTTAATGTATAAAATTTTCGCTTAGCTTATTAATATCACTGAACATACACTCTATATTCCCAAGGTTTCAATTTAAAGCTTATCTGTTGAGTAAGTTTACCTTTTTGCTTACTCAATAACGCTGTATATTCTCCAGATGTTTGTGGTCAAAAATCATCTGATTTAGCAATAAAAAATTTGGCTACAGTAAGCCAAGATTTATAGTTACTGCTTATATTTGTAATAAAACTATTATAAAAACACATAAATAAAATCTAATCAGCTGTTATACTCTAATGACTCAGAGAGGGTCTTATTCTAGTATGGTTACAATTAAGCAAGTGGCTGTCCACGCAGGTGTTTCATTCAAAACAGTATCGCGAGTGGTCAATAATGATCCAACAGTCAAAAAGATTAACCGCGAGAAGGTTCTTAAAGCAATAAAAGAATTAGATTATCGCCCTAATCGTGCGGCAAGCTTAACGCGACGTAAAAAATCAAACATTTACGCAATTATTGCTGATGAACTGCTTAGTGTTCCTTATACTTTCGATATTATTCGTGGTGCCCAAGAAATTGCTTGGCAGAAAAATAAAGAACTATTGATCCTCAATGTTAACGAAACCCAAGCGAGTATAGACAGAGCTATCGAAAGCCTTTTAGAGTATCGCGTAGAGGGTGTTATCTATTCAGCAATGTATCATCGCCAAGTTGTAATCGCTGATGAACTAAAAAAAATCCCAACTATTTTAGCTAACTGCTTCCCTGCTTCAAATAACTTTCCTTGCGTAGTACCTGATGAGCAACAAGCCGGTGAAGATATTACCGATGCATTAATACGTAAAGGCTATCGTCGAATTGCTTTCTTAAACTTAAATGAGCATATAATTGCTGCCAAAGGTCGCAAACAAGGCGTTATAAATTCATTTAAAAAGCACGGCTTACCGCTCGATGATTTACTCATTGAATCGGTTATTTTTTGTCAAGCCGATGGTAGTGATATTTCTACCTCGAGAGAATCTGCGGCGCGAGTGATAGACGAGTTTAAACCTGATGCTATTATTTGTGGTCAAGATCCCATGGCGCTGGAAATTTATTTTGTTGTGCATGATAAAGGAATGATCGTTGGTAAGGACATTGGTATTGCAAGTTTTGATGATTGGGGCAGTATTCCAGAATTATTACAACCAAATTTAACCACCATGGCACTACCACATCATGCGATGGGACGTTGGGCAATGGAATACCTGATAGAGCAGCGCACTGATATTGTTCACCACCACTTACCGTTTAAATTGATTGCTCGCAATTCGTTTTAATAAAATCTGTTTTTAATGCAAAAAACGATAATACGATAAACACACAGATAACCAAACCCAAATATTGATAGGCTAACGCAAAGCCTACATGATCATATAAAACGCCTACCCCGACGGCTAACATTGATGCCACCAATTGCGTAGTGAATTGAAAGCCAATAATATAGATCATCGCTGAATAGCGAGCGTCAAAATGCATATTGATATATTTAAATAACGCAATTAGCATCAGCGGTAATTCAATTGCGTGTAACAATTTCAATAAACTAATGCTGATAGGATCACTAACAACCCCCGAGCAATATATTCGTATCGCCATCAATACACCACTTAACAGCAACGAATTTTTAACGCCCAAATAATTCACCCATTTTACAGCTAAATACAAAATAACCGCTTCAAGGATAACTTGCGCTGAAGTTAAATAGCCAAAAATTTCTCGACCTTGCTCTGGGGTGTCAAAAAAAGAGGTGTAATAAATAGCAAATTGCTGATCAAATACCGCATAAATACAACTAACACCGATCACAAACACACTTAACCGCCACAGTCCTGCGATTTTAAAAAAGGCTTTAAGCTGTTTTACAGGAGTAAAAGTTCGAGAAGGTGCTATTTCACTCTGATTTTGTGCGACCTTAACAAAGGCTAAAAAACCTATTAAGCAAACCGCCGCAATGCTTGATAACCAATAATTTAAACTAGGGGATAAATTAAACGATAAACCGGCAAAGTAGCTTGCCATGGCCCAACCCAGTGACCCCCACATTCGAGCTTTACCAAATTCAAAGTTCGTCGAGCGACTTTGTTTATCAATATAACTTTCAAGCGTCCCTACTCCAGCTAAAAATGCACATGAAAAAACGGCACCGCCTAAAATAGCAGCCAGATAAAACTGCGTTTGTAGTAGTGGCGCATATACATAACTAACAAACGGGCCAATCAACATGATGAAAAATGCAATGAAGTAAAGTAGTGTTTTTTGTAAACCGAGTTTATCTTGCAAAATGCCGTAGCAAGGCATCACGAGTAAAGCCATGATGGAATTAATACTAAAGATAATCCCGACTTTAGCACTATTGAGGCCTACTTCTTGACTAAGCCAAATAGGAAATAATGAAAAAGAAAAAGACCATGCCATAAAATAAACAAACAAAATGACACTTAAGAGTCGATAGTTGCTACTCATATATCGCATAGCCTTGGAGAAAGATTAATGACTCTATAATAATATAGAGTCATTTTGGAAGTTATTTTTCTATTGCTATATTATTTAACTTAACGTCACTAAGCGACAAAGGCTGCTCAGCACTTACTTGTATTTTATTGTAAGGAGAGGTTGGAAAAACAATCGAGGTCATAGAGCTAACCCCTTTATTTACAAACACTTCTACCGACGCTTTATCTACCCATATCTCAACATCGTAATACTCAAGGCCCTTTTGTAATGGGGCTGTTTGTAAAGATGCAAAACCATCTTCAAAGTCTTTTAAACCTGATTGTCTGCGATCAAGTACAAGTTGCCCTTGAGCTGGGTTTAGCTGCAGCTTAGTGTATTCACCCGTATCAGAGCTAAGCACGATATCAGTAACTTGCTCAGCGTTTGATAAACTAAAGCTCACCTTAAATTGCCCAGGTTCAACAGTAAAAAGCTCATCTAACTGATAGCTATTTGCACCAGTTAGGCTTGCCTTTTGTTGTGTGTTACTCAATAAACTATCGAGTTCTTTAATAGGCTGAGATGCTAAACGCACGCCACTTGCTGTTTGCAATAAGGTTAATTCTCTGGGAATCGTCATTGCACTGCGCCATACTTCAGTGGGTACTTGGTTTGCGTATTGCCAGTTACTCATCCACCCCATAAATAAGTGTCTACCGTCTTTGACATCAGAAAAAGTGACACCTGCATAATTATCTGTGCCGTAGTCTAACCATATTGAAGGTTCATATCTTTCATTTGCTGCATTATCAGAAAATACGATATCAGCGATTTTTATATGCCCCCAATCACCTCGTTCATTGTCGACCACTTTAATATAAGCTTGCTGGCCTTTTAATTGACTCACGTTCCATGAACGCTCTGTCATAGTACCGGTATTATTTCCGCTTGCGGTTTTAACAATCTCGCCATTAACTAACAACTGTATTGCGGTACTATTGTGATGCTTTCCGCCTGCAATCTTGAAGTTAATGAAATCATGATCGATCGCAAATGATGTTGAGGTTAATGTGCCAATTGCCTTATCAGAACCTTTAAAAGAACTGGCAATCGTATTTGCTGGTTGATCATTAACTATATGGAATGCATCACCAGATACTTGCCAATTTTTTAAACCACTCTTGAAATTAGAAAAATCAAGTCCTTGGGGGAAAACGGCTGGCGTTGCGGTAAGCATTTTTTGATAATCACTATCAAGTACAAATTTTTCACCGTCGAAATCGCCGACAAAGTATTGTGTACCAGAGCCGCCATTTGGCGCGCCTGGGTTGATGCTCACTAATAAAACATATTTATATTCATCTGTGCCTTCAATACGCACGCGAATAAGGTCTGGACACTCCCATACACCTGCGTGACTTCCCCAATCGGCGCCAAAGTTACTTTCAAATTGCCATGTTTTTAAATCTTTTGAGCTGTAAAAGCCAATATGATCATCTTGGGCCAATACCATGACCCACTGCTGGGTATCCTCATGCCAACTTACTTTAGGATCACGAAAATCACGGATCCCAGGGTTTTTTAATACCGGATTATTAGCGTATTTTTTCCATGTACGACCTTTATCGGTGCTATATGCTACGCCTTGGGTTTGAAAATCAATCGCCCCCAGTGCAGCCTTTTTATCATCGTGATAAGTAAATATAGCCACTAATGGTGGATTTTCTTTAGTGCCAAAGCCGCTACTATTTTGCCAATCAACCACCGCACTACCGGAGAAGATAGTACCGTGCTCATCAGGAAACAGCTTAATGTCTTGATGCTGCCAATGAACCATATCTTTACTAATTGCATGTCCCCAATGCATTGGCCCCCATACAGATGAATCAGGATTATGCTGGTAAAACAGATGATATTCACCTTGGTAATAAACCATACCGTTAGGATCATTCATCCAATGCTTTTTAGGGGTAAAATGAAAAGCGGGACGAAACACCTCTTTGCTAGGTTTATCTACACCCTCAAGGGCAGTTTTTTCAGTTTGATTTGTCATGCTACATGCTGCCAAAAATGATGAAATTAACACTAAATTAACGGTTCGCATCTAATGCTCCATGCTTATTATTGGTATCTAATGAAATTGCTTCTAAAGACCGTCCTTTTGTTTCTGGCATAAACCACGCAACAAAAATTAACTGCCCTAACATCATTAACGTAAAGAAAGTGAATACTTCAGTGGCACTAAAGCGCTCTAAGAAAAATGGCATAAGTAAAGTGATTGCTGCGGCAAAAAACCAATGCGTACCGGAGCCCAAAGACTGACCTTTTGAACGTACATTATTAGGAAATATTTCTGCAATGAAGACCCAAATAACGGTACCTTGGCCAATGGCATGAGCGGCAATAAACACAAATACAAACGCTACAACCGTTAAGCCGCCAGAATCCGTACTAAACGCCCATGCCACCACCGAAAGAGAAATAACATAGCCAATTGAGCGTATATACATCAGCGCACGGCGACCATACTTATCAATCAAAGATAAACCTAGCATGGTAAAACATAAGTTAACCACACCGATCCCTGCGCCTGAAAGTAATGATTGATTTACATCCAAACCAGCAAGTTCAAATACACGCGGGGCATAATAAATAATAAAGTTAATGCCAGATAATTGATTAAATGCGGCAAATAAAAATGCAAATAATATGGCCTTATTGTAACTACCACCAAATAGCTTTGATTGACTGTTGTGTAACTTGTCGCGCTCAATTTCATTTAATACTTGGTCTGGATTTTCTTCACCTAAGGTAACTAAAATGGAACGCGCTTTGGTTCTCTGATTTTTCTTTTGCAATAACCAACGTGGGCTTTCAGGTGCCTTAATGATCATTAACAAATAAGCTAAGGCAGGTATTGCCTCCACACCTAACATTAAACGCCAATCAATTGAGGATGTACCTGCAATTAAAAAATTAGAAACAAACGCGACTAAGATACCAAATACAATTTGGAACTGATAAAGCGCAACCAAACGGCCACGGAACTTAGCAGGCGCAATCTCAGAAATATAGGCAGGTACAACAATTGAAGAAATCCCCACTCCCACACCGCCAATAAATCGCAATAAAGCAAAGCTGTAAACTTCAGGAGCCATGGCAGAGCCAAGTGCCGAAATAAAAAATAACACCCCGACTAAAATCAATGTCGGTTTTCTCCCCCACTTATCGCATGGGTAATTACCGGTTAATGCACCAAGTAGTGTTCCCCATAAAGCCGAAGACATAATAAAAAGACCATGAAATAACGAACTCGTATTCCATAATGCTTGAATAGGTTTATCAGCACCGGATATAACCGCGGTATCAAAACCGAATAAAAATCCAGCAACTGCAACAGTCGCTGACCAGTAAATAATTTTTTTCATAATCACTCTTAACACGTTAAATTTAAAAGGTGGGCCGAAACCCACCATTAATTAGTAACCTGAGTTTTGTGTATACAAACCACCACTTAAAATCATTTGCTGATTCGGAATAGGTAAATACTCATCACGACCTTTAGTGAAAACAGCATCGGCCAAATAAGGTTTGCGTAACGCTTCAATTGCTAAATAACTATCAATCGTTTCTTTCGCTATTCCCCAACGCACTAAGTCAAAAAAGCGATGTCCTTCAAGCCCTAATTCTAAACGTCGCTCAAAGCGCAATGCCTCTCTTGCTTGCTCTTTAGAACCAAAACTTGTATAAGAGCCAATATTATAAATACTGGCGTTGTGTAATTTACCGGTGCTATTTTTAGCGCGCTCACGAATGCGATTGATGATTGGCAATGCTTCGTCATACCGATCTAACTCAATTAACGCTTCTGCTTTCCAAAGTAATACATCAGCGTAACGAATGAGCGGTGTATTTAATGAAAAGATAGGAAATGGTCCATTCTGACCACGACAACTACAATCTGGGTGTTCAAGATCCTTCATCGCTGTAAAGTTGCCATATATCCCCGGAGCTCGAGCCCAACTATCACCGCCGTGGATCAAATTCTCGTCATATTTAAATGGTTTACCTTCCATCGCCACAGTATGATCTAGGCGAGGATCAACTGCATCGGTCACCTTGTCGTAATTGAAATCGTTAAAAGTGTCAAATAACGGTAAGCCTTGTTGATCTGTTTTAAACGCATTGACAAAATTTTCTGTTGGTACATGGAAACCACAGCAACCAAAGCCTCCAGCCAATGGAGCATTTAATGCACTAGGCCAGCTTCCACGTCCATCTGGCGAACCGTCATTTAAAGAACGCTGAATAGCGAATACTGATTCTTTGCCATTTTCACTTTCAAACAAAAAGTTATTCGCGTAATCATCAAATAAGCCATATACGCCCGCCTGTTCAATTTCATTAACCAGAGCGACCACTTTTACAAGTTTATCTTTATTAATATTGATAACTTGATGTAACTCATTCTGCTCATAAGCCTGGTAAAGCAATGTTTTAGCTAAATATGCCTTAGCAGATAACGCTGAAGCTCGCCCGACATCTTTTTGAGTTTGCGGTAAATGATTGGCAGCAAACTCAAAATCAGCAGCAATTTTATCCCATAACTCCTGATCGCTCAGATCACTATTAGTCGTGAGAAGTATCTGATCTTGTGTCATTGTTTCATCAATCCACGGGATATGTTTATGATGTATTTTTAAATCAAAGTAGAAAATACTGCGAATAAACCGCAGTTCGGATTGTTTTGCAGCACTGTCTTCAATTGCATCTGGCGCATTTGCGATTACCGCTAATGCTGAGTTGACTCTTGAAATACCGGTGTAATTACGTACCCATTTTTTGTTGTTCAAATCAATCAAATCTGGCGGGAATGACTCCATATCAGGCACTACTGGCTGATATAAAGACAAAGCATGATAAGCAAAAATATCACCAGGTCCATTACCGCCTTTATGGGCGTCTCCTGCGCGTAAATTCCCCGTCGGCCATAAAAAGTTAGGCGCGGTATAATGATCGTTACCTAGATATGAGTAGGCTGCGATGATCAACGCATCTACATTTTTACTGTTAGAAACTTGTTCTTCGGTCAATACCCCTGAAGGTGCAACATCAAGATCAGAACCACCACACGAAGCTAAAAAAAGAGCAAATGTAGTTGCTGAAAATAGCGTTTTTATTTTATTCATAATAAGTGCTCGTATCGTTTTTGTTTTAATAAATCAAAAAGTGAGGTTCACGCCTAACGTGAAACGTTTAGGATTTGGGAAGGTTCCGTTCGGAGTTTCAGGATCCTGAGTTAACGTCCCTGATGGCGTAATGGTCAATAAGTTACTTCCCTGAAAATAAATTCGTGCAGAACTTATACCGTAGTGACTTAACCACTGTTCATCGGGGGTATACCCTATAGATAAGTTGCGCAATTTAAGATAGGTACCCTCTTCCCAAAATAAGCTTGATTGACGACCCTCACCATTGTTATCAATTGCAGTTAACGCAGGAACATCGGTATCAGTATTGCTGCTTGACCAAGCATTAAGAACACGATCGCCGTAGTTAGAACCTATGTTGAGTGATGTAAAGTCTGTGAATCCACGCCAACCATTTCGAATTTGACCTCCTTTAACACCTTGCCAGAACATAGTGAAATCCCAGCTTTTGTATTTGAAGTTCATATTCATACCATAGATAAAATCAGGATCGGTATCGGCAAAAAATGTTTGGTCGTTTTCATTAATAACACCATTGCCATCAAGATCCTGCCAACGAACTCTTCCTAAGCCAGCACCTGATTGAACAGCGTGAGCATCGATTTCACCTTGATTTTGAAATAAACCGTCGGCAACGTAGCCATAAACTGAATTAATAGAGTGACCAACAATTGTCTTATCAGCGCCATTGCCGCCAAAGGAGTTAACAACATCTTTTGGAAGGGAAACAACTTTATTTTTAGCGGAAGAAACATTGAAGCTTATATCAACATCAATATCATCATCTAGGCTATCGAATGAAAGGTAATCTGCGTAGCCAATTATAAATTCGAAACCTGAGTTTTCTATTGTGCCACCATTAACCCACTGCTGAGCGCCTTCACCTAGCGTCGCAATAGGGTTGGTAAGAGTTAAGATATCTTCAGTGGTTTTTTCAAACCAATCAATGCTGCCGTAAATCGTGTCGTAATGCATACCAAAATCAATGCCGATATTTTTTTGCGTTGAAGTTTCCCACTTTAGATCATCATTACCTGTTTGAGCTTTGACAAAACCTGAAGGTAAGGTGCCGCCATTAGCGCCGCCGATATCATAAGCGGTGCCTTCATCTTGCTGATCAGTGAATAAAGACTGTGTTGCATAACGACTTAAATACGTTGTATATGTTGCATCTGTAGGAATTTCTTGGTTACCCGTTTTACCCCAACTAGCTCGTACTTTTAAGGTGCTTAAAAACTCGAAGTCATAAAATGATTCGTTGCTAATGACCCATCCCGCTGAAGCAGCTGGAAAATTACCGTAACTATTATTACTACCAAACCGAGATGAACCATCGCGACGAATTGTGAGCCCAGCGAGGTAGCGATCATCAAAGTTATAATCCATACGAGCAAAGTAAGAATCGAGTGTCCACTTATCGCCATCACCTTCAACACGTACGTCTCCAGTTGCTTGCGATAAATGAGCATAATCACGATCATCAGAGGCAAAACCTGAACCAAAACCAACAGAGCCTTCATACTCATAATCGATTTGTTCTGTACCGGCTAAAAAGGTAAAACTGTGATTATCACCAACATCTAATTTATACTCTGCAGTGTTTGTCCAACTAAAACTACTATTCCAGTTTTCAGTAACTGAAAGTTGATCTCCGTAGTTTAATGAGCCAGCTTGAAAAGCACGAGTATAGTTTCTGAAGTAGTATTGTCCGTAATCAAGTCCAACAGTACTTTTTAGCGTTAACCCATCAATTAATTCATATTCAAAAAAGATATTACCCATTAGTTTATTAAACCGACTGACATTATCGCGGTTCATTTCGATTATTCTAACTGGATTATCGCGGTCCGTGACACCAGGAACAGGGCCACCCCAGCCGCCTTCATCATTGTAAACGGGCACAATAGATTGTTGCTCTATTGCCAGCCCTAGAATTTCACTAGCTCTCGCATTGATGAGATTTGACTCTTGATTAGTAACAGTGAAGTTTTCGCCAATTTTTAATTTGTCGGTTAATTGGTAATCCGAATTAACTCGAAAACTAATTCGTTCAAATTCCGAACCATCAACAACACCTTCAGAATTGAAATAGCCTAAAGAAGTATAAATAGAGGCATTTTCTGAACCTCCTGATAAAGAAATGTTAAGGTCACTAACTTTAGCTGTACGGGTTACCTCATCAAACCAATTAGTGTCTGCAGGACGCTGTACTTGTTGAGGATCGGTATAAGTAGGTAAGATCACCGCGTTTAATTGGGGGTTACTGAAGTCACCATTCCAATCATAACGATATAGCGAACTGGCTGAATTTGGATTTGAACCATCATTAACAGCAGCTTGCCATACAGCTTGTCCACGTTGTTGGGTATTAAGCGGATTTAGATCATAGCTATAGTCATCTTGAGATTGGTTAGCAGAGAAATTAAAATCAAGTCCCTCATGACCTTTTTTCGTTGTAATGACTATCACGCCATTACCAGAACGTGCACCAAATATACTAGCAGCGGCTGCGTCTCGTAAAACCTGAATATCAGCAATATCATGGCTATTAAGTTCATGCATTCCTGACTTGGTAGGAATACCATCAATAACATATAGAGGGTCATTATTGCCTAATGGCCCTAAACCTTGGCCACGTATCCTTACCGTTGCAGTAGACTCCGGTGAACCATTAGTTGAAATTTGTAAGCCAGGTACTCTCCCCTGCAAGTTTTGCATTATATTACCCGAAGGCATATCAACTACATCGTCTAACTTAACAGAACTTACAGCACCGGTTAGGTCCTTTTTTTTAACACTGCCATATCCATAAGACACTTCGATAACTTCTATATCGTCATCCTCAAGTGGCTCTTGTACTTGTTCCTGTTGAGCTGCTAAAGAACTGTATGGCAAGAGTAAGCCTATTAATACAGCACTTACGCTCGCAGTAAGTGGCTTTTTACGAAACCTTTGCATTATGTGTGTCCCCAATTGATCTAATTAATTAATGTTGATATTACTCACTACAAATTAACAACGTTGTCTTTTTTGTTTTTATGCTAGTTATCAAAGTCTACATATTAGAATATTTATTCAAATTCAAAGTAGCTTTTGCTGGTTTAAACAACGTTGTCTTTTTAACATCAAAGAAACTAAGTTTCAACATATATTGCAAACTTTATGTATAATTCTATTTATTTTATTACCAAGATAGTCAATCTGTGCGGTTCGATAAACTCATTAATATGCTGATGAGATAACGTTGAAGTTGCTCCATGACGTTGAGCTCTCATAGCCCCAACAGCACATGCAAAAGCAATGGCTTGCTGTGGTGATTTATTAAGACAAAGTTGATAAACAAGCGCCTTTAATAAATAATATCAAGCAAAAACAGTGTTATATAAGTTTATGGAATAACCTAAATTATAGTAATGCTTACCCTTAACCGGCAATAAATCGCCATGGCGCCGTTTAGTAACACATAAATAGTCTGTGTTTTTTTGGCTATAAATGCTCAGTCTTGTTCGAGTGATTGATATTGACTATCCCTTGATTGGTACAGGATCTTATAGCGACTTTGTTTTCGTGATCCTGGAGTATTTTTCAATAAACAAACTCATAACTATTGAATATTGTTAACAAGTCGGTATGACGCAGATGCAGTAATTGCCCTATATACGGCTAATAAACCACTCAACTTTAAAGTACCTAATTGGGTAAGATTTGAAAATGGACAAGCAATTATATTCCGACCAAAATGATAATGAACCAGGTTAAAATATTGAGCAAATGGTGAAAATACATGGTTCTCTGGCCCATACCCTGAGCTTGATGGTGAATTTTTTTATGCAGGTAGAACTGCTATCTCGCCGACTAAAACTCTCATGTTTGTTTGGGCAGCTCATAAGAATATACGCTCTAATATAGGCAACGCTGATTTTGGTGGGGACTTAGCAATACATGAAGTCTCAATGACTACGTTTCACTTTATCAATACATTTATTACGTTAAATACTATGAGAGCCTAGCGACTTACCGTAACTGCGACACTTAAACACATCAATACCAGATAATATGCCAACAAACTTTTGTGAGTCTTTAGTGGCGCCGCGCTTAGACCCGTCAGCAACTAAATAATCAACCTCAGCTTTATTCATCAATGGCGGGTAGTTGTCTTCAAGAACGTAATCCCGCCCCTACTTTGGCATTGAGCTTACCAATCAGTGCTCGGCGCTTTACTTCTTTATAAACATGCGCCCAATTATAGTGAACAGTCCCTGCACCAAACTAACCATTAATTAACTCAGCGATTTTTACACCATAGCCTTTTTAAACAGCTCAATTTTGCGCAACATCATGGTTTTATTGTGAGGCTCAAACTCAAACTATCTTTTGTCGTCATTCCACTCCGCCCAACTAGGCGGCTTAACAAATTCGCCTCAGGCAAAATGTCGATCAAGTTGAACTGAATATGCTTAAACTGGTGCCGAGTGAGTTTAAAGTGGATGTTCATCATTGGTTTATTATTTACGGACGTTACACTTGTTTCGCCAGAAAACCCCGTTGCGATTCTTGTATTAACGAAATGTTGTGTGTATTCAAAGATAAAACCAACAGAAAAGTATTGAAACTAGTTGGCCGATTTTGTATATATCAGCGTTACATCACCTTGTCCTAATTGTTCCGACAAGCCTGAAGTATCATCGATATGCCCAATACGCGTGTATGAGTATGAGGTATTAACCTTCTTGTAGAATACAACCATAGTGCGCGAGCCCCACAGCATCAGATCGCCATTGTTGATCGTCACAGGTTGATACGGATCAGTTGATAATGATTTTGGTAACTCGGCATGCTTTTCGTTACTGTTAAGATCGTCCATGTCGAGAGTCAGTGGTAGCATGGCAGCAAATTCACGTGCTGCGCTGGTGTTCGCTAAGGTTGCTTTGAAACGATAATCTCCTATGGTTATCCACATATGCGAACTCTCCAGTTTAATGGCTGTGTGTTTAGTTGCGATAGGACTTGCCGTTAACTCAGTTGCATAGCTGCTACCGAGTGTTAAAAAAAACAGCACTAATAGCCCAATTGGTTTGATGAATGCTAAGCGCTGATGAGGCGCTATTATGACTAAGGTGTTGACCTTATGTATGTTGACAGCAACAGGGTTATTCATAATAGCGGCCTCGTTAATTTTATTGTTTGAATAGACGAATATATTTAGTGTACTCGTGTGCGATAGGCTTGAAACGCCAGAAAAGCGCCAATGAGTAACACTGCTGCGCTTGCAATAAAAGTGCTTTGGTAGCCATCTGCATCGAAAAGTATTCCTCCGACAGTAGAGCCTAGGGCAATAGATAATTGCGCTACTGCCACCATCAAACCGCCACCGGCTTCAGCATTATTTGGCATCGCTCGCGCAAGCCAAGTCCACCACGCGACAGGTGCCGCGGTTGCAACCAGTCCCCACAGTGCAAGTAGTATTGCGACAATGAGTACATTGTTGCCGAAGGGGATCAGTGCTACGGCAATCATCGCCATAAAAGCAGGAATGCCGACAAGCAAACCATATAAAGTGCGTTTTAAGATTGTACTAATGATTAACGTGCCGATAAGCCCTGAAAATCCAATGGTAAGTAACAGCAGAGATAATGTAGATACGCTGGTATGGGTGACAGTTTCAAGGAAGGGTCTCAGGTAAGTAAATAATGCAAACTGCCCCATAAAGAAAGCACCGCATCCAGCCATGCCATAGGCAACAGCACGATTGTTAAGTGCCTTAAGAATATTTTTGGAACCTGAACCACCCGCCTCAGTTTTCATTGCAGGTAATGCCTGCCATTGCCATATTAAGGTAATAAGCGCGATAGGAATAAGCACTAAAAAGGTACCACGCCAGCCTATAAAAGAGCCTAAATAACTGCCCAATGGCGCAGCGATAACCGTTGCTAACGCATTACCTCCATTGAAAACAGCCAATGCTTTAGGGACTTTATTAGGTGGCACTAATCGAATAGCCATCGCGGCTGACATTGACCAGAATCCGCCAATGACTACGCCTAGGACTCCGCGACCAAGCATATAAGTTAGGTAGTTTGGAGCCAGCGCAACAATGGTTCCAGAGATCCCCATCAAAACAGTTAATATTAACATTAACTTTTTGCGGTCCATGGTGCCGATCAGCGTAGGAAGTAATAAGCTGGTTAGCACAGCAAAAGCGCCTGATATTGCAATACCTTGGCCAGCCATTCCTTCAGTGATCTGTAAGTCGCTGGCAATGGGAGTTAGCAGGCTAACTGGCATGAATTCGAAGGCGATAAGCGTGAATACGCATAAAGACATTGCAAAAACGCCACTCCAGTGAGCGGTAGTATTTGCCGTATCAGAGGGTGTTCCATCATAGGTATCAGATGTAGTGGATTTCATAGATTTTTTTAGTTACGCCTCGGTTTTACAAAAGTGCTATGCGTGCTCAAATAGCCCACATGGTTTAGGAAATACTGCTTAGTTAACTAAATCGTAAGTGTAGGCATTAAACATGATGCGGATTGACTTCATTAGTAATAGGGGCAAAAGGTTTACCTTGTGCCCTTCTCATCTCACTTCAAATACCCAACTATTTATTAAGCGAGGTGTTGCTTGAAGAAGCTTGTGAGCTTCTCGAACGGAATGACATCAACTTGATCATATAAATCAACATGGCTTGCGCCTGGAATAACCATCAATTCTTTTGGTTCCGCCGCATTCTCATAAGCTGTTTTAGCCATGTAGAGTGAGTGGGCTTTTTCACCATGGATAAACAACACCGGACGAGGAGAAATCTCAGAAATATAGGTCAATAAAGGCATGTTCATGAACGACAATGGCGTCGTCTGTGACCAAGCGTTACCTGAGTTGACCGCACGTGGATGGTAGCCTCGTGGTGTCATATAGTAATCATGATAGTCGAGCATAAATTGCGCTTCGCCGCCTTTTAACACGTTGTAAGACGGCTGATAGGCTGGTGTGCCTTTCTCTGCATCTTGCCAACGTTGCTGACTCAGTTGCTCTAGAGTTTGTGTGCGTTGTTCTAGGGTAACACTGTCGTTATAGCCTTTTGACATAACACGCGTCATATCATACATAGTGCTTGCTACAACGGCTTTAACACGTTTATCGACCGCGACGGCATTTAATGCCATACCGCCCCAACCACAAATGCCGATCATCCCGATACGTTCACGATCCACATTGGCTTGCATACCAATACAATCTACCGCAGCGCTAAAGTCTTCCGTATTGATGTCTGGCGGCAATATTGCGAGGTTCGCCGCCACTTTCACCTGTGTATGAGGGGTCAAAAGCAAGGGTGACAAAGCCTTGTTCTGCCATTATTTGCGCATACAGACCCGATGATTGCTCTTTGACCGCACCAAAAGGGCCACCTACGACGATAGCAGGCAGCTTGCCAGTGCTGTTTTTCGGCTGATAAAGATCAGCAGCAAGGGTAATGCCATAGCGGTTTTTGAAAGTGACTTTTTTTATGATCGACCTTGTCACTTTTAGCAAATTTTTTGTCCCACTCATCGGTTAGTGCAATTGATGATTGAGCAAAAGCTTGGCTTGATGCAAGTGAACTAATCCCTAGTGCAACAATACCTGCACCAGTCATCTTCATCATATTGCGACGTCCTTCATTAGGCATATCTTGTTCAGTAGTAATCTTGGTCGTTTCAGTATGTATATCCATGGTTATTCTCCGGACAAGTTAAAATTCTGGCTGAGACTGTTGAGCTCACGCTCACAAAACGGTAGTGAACATCACCTTTAAGTAATTGTTCATAGGCTGTATCTGATTTACCCAGCCTTGATTAATAGCGCTTAGATTGAGAGTCTTTCGAGGGTTTAGTTTTGCAGTTTTTGCGTATGTTTTGTTAGTAAGATCCTGCTAATTAATTGCTTGATACTCCAAAAGACTAACATTTCACTTAATATAAGCACTGACTCAAGCAACTATTGAAAAATCAACATTCGCAAAGCTTTAATAACGGCTCAATAAGTGACCACTGGACAAAAGGTATAAACAGAGAGCTCGGTTGTACACCGACTGATCAAAGCAAGGTTACCGAACAAAAACGTTTTCGAGCTAGATTGCACTGGGCGAATCAAAAAATTATCTTGTATCGTCGATAAATGACAATTCGACCTTATTCTTAGTACTGTTGAAGCAATAGATCTCGTTGTTGTGAACTCATTGGCTCAATCAACAAAGCGACATATTGAGGCTATACGACAACGGGCAAAGCCTGACGTATACACATGAATTTAAAAATTACCCTAAAACAATGTCGAGCAGAAATTCATCGAGTAAGTGGCGCATGAGTCACTATTTTGATAACAAGAGAATAGATCCCAAAGAACAAATGCAAAGCACAGGTTAATTTGTAAAAATGAGACTATTGGGCTTTCCATCCTCGAACAATTGAAATCCTAAACAGTTTAGTCATATTTTCAATGTTAAATGAACCGCCCCAATATTGGATTCAATCAGTCATAATGGAGGCATGATTAATCATGAATTTTGACACCGAGACAAGCGCGAACAAATTCTGGGTCGAAGTGCTTGATAGCTTCACCAACGTAACCCAAATCTAGACTATTGATTTTATCCATCTCGTCAGCAGATAGCGTGAAATCCCAGACATTAAAATTCTCTTGAATTCGCTCTGGTTTAATCGATTTAGGGATTACAGTGACGCCACGTTGTACGTTCCAACGTAAAATGACTTGAGCAATAGTTTTACCGTGTTTTACTGCAATGCCTTGAAGCTTTTCATTTTCAAACGGTTTATGGCGACCACCACCTAAGGGCGCCCATGCTTCTGGCTGCACATTGTAATACTTCATTGTTTCATTGGCCGCAGCTTGTGAAAAGTAAGGATGCATTTCTACCTGATTCACCACTGGGAGAACTTTGACCGTTTCACAAAAGTTGGTTAATACGTGAGCATAGAAATTAGATACACCAATAGATTTTAATTTACCTTGTTCGTACGCATCTTCCATTGCACGCCAAGCGCTAAAATAATCGCCCATAGCCTGATGAAGTAGATATAAATCGAAATATTCTAAGCCTGATTTTTTAAGTGATGCCTCAATGCCAGCTTTCGCTGTATCGTAGCTGGCCATGTCTTGTACCCATAATTTTGAAGTAATAAATAACTCCTCACGAGTGCAGAGGCCGTGTTTAATTGCTTCACGTACAGCGTCACCTACGGCATCTTCATTGCCATAAACGGCTGCGGTATCAATAAGACGGTAGCCAACACGGATTGCATTGAGGATTGAATTTTTGCATTCTTCTTTATCGGTGACTTTAAAAACACCAAAGCCCAACATGGGCATTTTAGAGCCATTATTTAGTGTCGTATATTCCATAGTAGAACGCCTCCGTTGTGTTGGTTGTATTTTGATGAAAATGTATTTTATGCAGCCAATTATCTTGAACTAGTCTCTCTCAGAGTAGGTTAACAAATTACGGTATGTAATCGTTGCGATAGGGTTACTCGATATTGGCTAATAAAAATCGCCAATAATTAAACTTAAAATATTGGCGATTAATTGGCAGAGTTACAAAGTAAGCGGTCAATGAACTGGTGAAGCTTATTCTGCTTCACCTAAATCAACATTCCACGGCAGCAAATCAGTCATATCATCTAATGGTGCACGCTTGGGTAATTCCGTAAATAGATGACGGAAATAGTAGTAGGGATTCAAATCATTGGCACGGCAGGTCATCACCAGGCTATATAAGTTCGCACTGGCTTTAGCGCCACCCACCGACGTCGAGAACATCCAATTTTTTCGTCCTGTGGTAAATGGCCTTATATCTCGCTCTGTAACATTATTATCAATACTGATATCCCCATCTTCAAGATAGGTCAGTAATTTGGGCCACTGATTTATGGTGTAAGTGATGGCTTTGCCCAATGCCCCTTTAGGTAAAACATGTTGGCTGTTCAGCCAAGCATAAAATTCATTGAGGATAGGTTCGGCCTGTTGCGTTCTCAACTGTTGACGCGCTTGGGAAGTTAAGTGTTTTGCCTGTTTTTCTATCCCGTAAAGTTTGGCTATGTAACTGAGCGCTTTTTCGGGTTTACCTGCTTTTTTTGAAGGCGATGCTTTTTGAGCATCGGTAAATTTCCTTCTCGCATGTGCCATACAAGCGGCTTGAGTGACCTGTTCAAGCGTATTGTAAGCACTGTAGCCATCGGTCAGGAGGTAGCCTGAGTATCCCGTTAGGAAATCCTTTACACAGGCAGCGGCACGACTCGGTTGATAGTCGTAAATAACCGCTGGGTTTTCTGCAAATTCACCACTGCGGTAAACCCACATGTACGACTTAGTTTCGGCTTTTCTGTCTTCTTCTCGAAGGACTTGTACCGTTGTTTCATCGGCACAAATCAGCTTTTCGCTCAGGAGCTTATCCTTCATTGCATCGATAATGACTTGGACTTTATCACCTAGCTGTACACACCAATTTGCTAGCGTGCCTCTGCTTATATCAATTCCTGAGCGATTTAACATATCAACCTGGCGATACAGTGGTAATGCATCCACGTATTTAGCCGTGACAATAGCGGCAAACGTTTCAGCACTGCCCATGCTTTTAGGCAACATACTCGCAGGCTTAGGGGCCGTAATGACTTTATTGCTGACGTGTGTTTTTTCACATTGACGACACGTGTATTTGGTACGCTCATGACGGATAACGCTGACTTTCTGTGGAATGATTTTGAGCTCTTCGCTGACTTCTTTTCCGCATTCATGAAGGGGTGTTTGGCAACATTCACAACAAGGGGCACTGAGTTCGTGCAGATAAACTTCACGCTCAAGCGCTTCAGGTAACGGTTTTCTGCCTGTTTTAGCCTTGCTCTTATTTACGTTGGGCAACGCATGTTGCTGCTCAGCTTCGTTAAACGTGCCTTTGGCTACCTTTTCACTTTGTGATGAAAAACGTTTTGATTTACTTAAGTTGAGTTGTTCAATAAGCAGCTCAATTTGAGTTTGAAGCTCACTCACTTGCTCCTGCTTAGCTTGAAGCAATACTTTTGAGCATCATTCTCTTGCTGTAGTTGCAGCAACATAGCTTTGAGTTGTGCTATATCATCAGGTAGGTCAGTCAAGGTGGCTCAGGGCTTAAAAGGTTATCAATATCCTTAGTCTGACAGCGAAAAATGATCGTTCAAGTAAAAATTTGCGATCAACATTCGCCGTCACACTTCAAGTCCAAATATGGGTCGATGCGCCTTAGGATTATCTAAGGTTAATCCCGATAATAGCCACTGTAATTGCTGCTTGCTGATATGAACTGCGCCATCACATTTAGGCACCGGCCACTTAAAGTGGCCTTTTTCGAGGCGGCGATAATAAAGCCAAAATCCATTGGTATCCCAAAATAATATTTTGAGCTTATCGCGGTGTCGATTACAAAAGATAAACCAGGCCTGGCTAAAGGGGTCCATTTCAAGTGTGTCTGCGACGATTAATGATAATCCATCAATCGACTTTCTCATGTCGGTGACACCGGACACTAAATACACGTTACCAGTGGGAGTCATTGTAGTGCTGCAACCCAATGTTTGATTTGTGTTTGACTGAGCATCGAAGGGAGTTCAGCGCGAATACCGTTAGGTAATAATAGCACCACGACATCAGTGCTTTCCTGGTCAAAGACAATGGGCTGAACATGTTGCTTGGCCTCTTTACTGTTGAGTTTTTTGACCCAATAGTAAAGTGTTTGATAGTGGATTGACCGCTCAGTACAAAATTGTTTAATCGGTAAATGGCTTTGTTTGAACTCAGTCAGTATTTGAGTCCAGTGGTCATGTTTTTGCGATTGATTCATAGCACCTCCTTTGTAAAGAAGCACTATGCCAAAAGCTGATTTTTATTGGTATGTGGGGTTAATTGACCGCTTACGTTACAAAGATTGAGCCGTCGGTCTAAAAATAATTTCATTTACATCAACATACTCTGGTTGGCTAATTGCAAACGTAACCATATCTGCAAAGCTAGAAGCTGGGATCCCTACTTGGCCGACATAATCTTGGTTGGCACTTTGCACTTCTTTATCACTAATATGCTCAAGTAACTCAGTTTTGACGGCGCCAGGGCTAATTAAAGTCGTACGGATATTGTGTGGCGTGACTTCTTGTCTTAAACCATCGGTTAATGCGCGAACAGCAAATTTGGTTGCAGAATAGACCGATGATGCAGGGAAAATGAGATGAGCTGCGACCGATGCTGTGTTAATTATGTGTCCAGCTTTCTGTTCTATCATATGCGGCAGTGCAGCAGCGATACCGTATAGAACACCTTTTATATTAACATCAATCATCTGATCCCATTCATCCACTTTGACACTTTCAAACATCGAAAGAGGCATAACTCCAGCGTTGTTGATAAGAACATCAATGCGTCCGAATGTGTTAATTGCCGCATCAACTAAGTTTTTAACATCGTTTTTGTTGGTTACGTCAGTTGCCAGAGCGAGTGCTTCACCACCTTTTGCTTTAATCTCTGAAACCAATTGTTCTATGCGATCAGCGCGGCGAGCACCGAGAACGACTTTGGCTCCCATAGAAGCAAGGTGACGCGCTGCAGCTTCGCCCATACCGCTTGATGCTCCAGTAATTACGATGACTTTGTTCTCTACGTTATTGCTCATTTTAAATCCTTAACATTTGCAGTTTAAAAATTAGGGTTGTTGTTAATGTAAACTTGGTTCTCAACAGTAATAGCCAACGACCTCATGACCATAAGTAACCTGCTGTTGTGTATTAGCATTTCTAACGCGATAGCTGAATTTAACGATACCAGTACAATTTTATTAGCTAGCTGTCGCGTATTGCTCATTAACTACTTTTTTCTTTCCAGATAACATTTCCACCCTCTTTTTGAGGATGTAATAACAAGGTGTTTTATCGCAGCATCAGCTGTAGCCCCATGCCACTGTAATTCGTGACGTCATTTTCTGGGAATAACATATCGACGTTAACTTGGCCGCTAAAAAGGAGGTCTGGGCCTTGAAACGATTGATGGTCTTTTGAATGATTAGCTGTCTGTTCTGTATTAGTATCGGCTTCAGCATTGGCGGTCGATATCACTTCCAAACTATTGAGTAATTTAGCTTTTACAGTCGATGAAATATTTTTTTCATGAAATGGCCTCCTGATTAAACGATAGAATTAGGGTTAAATAAATCTTTGTCGAGTCTGTTATACCTTATTGAGTGTCAAGCACAGAGTTAAGTACTTGCAGTGCATTTGCGGCAATCTGAGGGCCGCAATATTTTTCAATAATGTGAATAAATTCGTTGAGCTGACTGACAGATACATGGTTATTCATACTAAAGGTGTAGTGAGCACTTAACTGGTTATTTACACCATTTAAATTAGCCAAAGCTGCTATTGTGGCAATTTCTCGCTGCTTCCAGCTTAAGGAATCTCGTTCGAAAATATCGCCGAACAGGTGAGCTTTCAAGTAAGTATCAATTTCAGGCGAGAATTCAAATAATGGCCCTTTAACTTCAGCACCAATTAGCTTGGTCTGGTTCTCAGTACCGAACTCGAGGCTGGTTCGGTCTGTAGGTAAAGGCTTAGGCTCAGAGCCGACAATGTCAGTCATGCCAGTTTTTTTCCGGTCATCCACAACACTCATAAACGCAGAAAGTCCATTTAAACTGCGGGGGAAGCCTGCATAGGCATACATCTGAACCAGGATTGCTTTAATTTCGTTGATCGTTAAGCCGGCATCCAAACCTTCATGTAAACTGACTTGTAACTTTTCTATATCACCGCTTGCAGTAAATGCCGCGATTGGAATAATGGCTTGCTCTGAAGGTTCAAGCGAGTCTGTTACTGACGCTATATTCATAAATAAAATCGCTGTTAAATTGATGGTAAGGAAAGAGACTTTTCTGAAAAATAATCAAATAAATCATCTAAGTTAGCTGCTCAATTTTGATGTGATTAACTTATCATTTATATTTGCTGAACTATTGCCTATAGTTTTTTTATCATTGCCTATTCCTGCATATAAAATAATATGGCAACTTTTGCCTCTATGAGTTAGCTTTGTTTTCAGTTTTGGCATTGAATAAGTGGTAATGTCGGTGGTTTGTGGTGGTCATTAATGTCATTGGCTGTTTTGGTCCTGGCAGAAGTACAATGCCTTAAGTGTGAACATCTATTTTTGCTAAGGTTTATAAAATCAGCGCTACTAGCCTAGCAATAGCTAAAGTTGCCTAATCATTTTATTTAAAAACGCCATCAGTCGGAGTCAATAGCACTTAATGGTAGTTAGTCTCTGTAAAATGAACAAAAATATAAACCGGTTGATGGATTTGATTTGTACTAATAGCCTAGTGCTTTAATCAGCGCGATTAGCTTATGCAAATTCCAAATGTTAAAACTAAACATTACGATATATATTGCCACTAGGATGATGATGAACGGTTCACAAAGTAGAGTTGCCAATACTGAAAAGCTGGCGAGACAAATTGATAAATGGATGGAAAAAGGCGTTAACCAGGTCGAGACTAAAATTCCAGGATTGAAATTAACCCGATGGCCATCTACTACCGCGCCAACGAGTTATATTCATCACCCGAGTGTTTGTTTAATTGCTCAAGGTAAGAAGCGTGTTCTATTAGGTGATGAAAGTTATATTTATGACGCCAATCATTTTCTTGTTTCATCTGTTGGCTTGCCGGTCATTGCTAATATTATGCAAGCAAGCGATGAGCATCCTTATCTCGGGCTGGTTATGGAGCTGGATCTACAAATTATTTCAGAGCTGATTGCTGAAAATAAGAATTTGTTTTCCTACGATAAAAAGACCACAAAAGGGATTGCCGTTGGACAACTTTCTGAGTCGCTATTAAACGCATTCACTCGACTAATAGATCTGTTGGATGAGAGCGATAATATAGGAGCTTTAGCACCCATAATTCAAAGAGAAATCTTCTTTCGTCTTTTGACAACAGAGCAAGGTATCCTGCTTAATCAAATCGTCACAACTCAGAGCCACAGCTACCAAATATCTAAAGCAATTGATTGGCTCAGAAATAACTTTTTTAAACCATTAAGCGTAAGTGATCTAGCCGATTACAGTGGAATGAGTCAATCTGCATTTTACAGTCATTTTCGTTCAGTGACGGCTATGACGCCTCTACAATTTCAGAAAAGTTTACGTTTGAATGAAGCTCGTCGTTTAATGTTAACCGAAAACTTAGATGCGACGACGACAACATACAAAGTTGGCTACGAAAGCCCCTCTCAATTCAGTCGAGAATACCGCCGTTTTTTTGGTGAGTCTCCATTAAAAGATACAAAAGCATTGCGCGAAACTGGACTGCCTCAAGAAGCAAAGGCTTAAAGAAAAAGAACCAAAAAGACTAGGTTTAACTTAACTTAACAATGTGTACTTCTTGCACTAACCTATTCTTTTTCAATGATAAAATTGGTTTTATTAATAGCGATATTCCCATATTTTGCTAGCCCACGATTGCTATTGACACATATTTTTAGCTTAACAAATCATACCAAACTCCCCCTCGGAAATAGAGAAACATCAACGTGCTCATAGTTACGCCAGTCGCCGCGCAAACTCAGCTTGTGACATCTTTAACGTTGGGAGAATAACATCGGGTGATGACGGCGTAAAAAGCTCTGTTGTCCGCAACATATACTGAGCTTTTTTAGGTAATAGACGACAGCGCGCTGACTTTCACTCCCTCAAGGATAGTAAAGAGATGTTAGTATGGAAAATATGAGGCTACATGGATTTTCATTTTGTCAAAAATGTCGTTTTATTTTACCTCTCCTCGACACTCGAAAAGCTCAATACATGGGCTGTATCTGCATTAAAGAACGATGATAAATAATAGTGGGAATAATATTAATGGACCTCTCTGTATTAGACAAATTCTGGCAGCTAATTAACGAAAAATTACAAGGCTGGCTAGAAGCTGGCATTAAACACTTGCCAAACTTTATAGTCGCCTTTCTCTTAGCCATGTTTTTTGGCTTACTGGCTAAATATGTTGGTAGAGTCGTTCGAAAAGTGCTTCATAAAGCCTTAGAGTCTGAACAAATTGCCGATCTACTTTCATCAATAATCAAGATGCTGGTGTTGTTGACAGGGCTATTTATCGCTCTAGAGTTTTTGGGGTTAACCGGCACCGTAACGTCACTCTTAGCTGGCGCAGGTATTATTGGCCTAGCGCTTGGTTTTGCTTTTCAAGACATGGCAGAGAATCTTATTGCTGGTATTGCTATGGGTATTCGTAAGCCATTTCAAATTGGCGATGTGGTTGAGGCAGGAGATGTATTCGGCACAGTAAAAACCATTAATTTGCGTAACACATTAGTCGAAACGTTTTTTGGCCAAATAGAAGTGATTCCAAATAAAATCTTATTTCGAAACGTACTCACTAATTATACGGTTACAGGGGTCAGGCGAATCGAAGTGCCCGTTGGTATTTCTTACGCAGACGACCCACAAAAGGCCGCTGAAGCTATCGAAGAAGCGATAAACGCCTGTGATTTTGTTATCAAAAAAGAACAAACTGCCGTATTTGCTAAGGGGTTTGCAGACAGCAGTATAAACTTAGTGGTCTGGTTCTGGATCGATTACCCAGGCGACACTGGCTTTATGAAAGCTCGACATACTGCGGTGGTAGAAATTAAAAAAGCGCTAGAAAAAGCTGATATCTTAATTCCCTTTCCTATCAGAACATTGGATTTTGGCGCCAAAGGCGGTGAAAAGCTCAATACTATGTTGTCGGAAACAAAGTCAGAAGAAACGTCAGAAGAAAAATCAGCAGACTCACAGAAGTCATCATCGTCTGAAAATGAAAAGTAATCTCAGGGATTAGAGACACTTTCATTAACTAAACGTCAGCTTGTCGCATCGGTCTAATTTAATTAGATTGCCAAAAATGTTGAAGGTCGGCAGATCGCTCCTGGCGTTCTGGAAAAAGAGCCGACCATCGGCTTTTGCTACTAATACACTTATTGTTCCAGGCGGCTTGAAGCTCGGTAACACTCAGATAACCGACGTTCAAGTTTTCTCTGGGATGTAAATATAAGCGCATAATCAGCGCTCGAATAGGCTTATATTGAGTCATCGAATGTGCACATTTGCCATTACTGATCCGACATATAACATAATTATTGGACTGAATACTTTCGAGAGTCTAGTGGTTCACTTAATCTTTTCCTGCCACACAGGAAAAACATATCAAGCGGTCAAAGATAAACTATGTTGCTGGCATTACAGCAAGTGGGTCAATGCCAACGTCACCGCTCATTTCAGCGCCAAGCAATTTACTGCCGCCTATGCGAGTCCCCTCACAACAAGATATCGCCTGGGGAATTAGCACCATCAAATTTGTTCTCTGGCCGCCGCATTCTTACAGAAAAGGGGGAAAACCAACATACCTGCCTAGCGCTCTTTAGTCGATTGACTTGTTCCAACATAGGGTTCAATGACCCTCAAGCCAACACACCAGACCATGCTGAATCGATCAAGTATGTGCTTTTTTCTTTGGGCCATTTTTCCACTACCAGCAGGAGCTCGGCGTTGTTTACAACACGGTAGTGTTGGCAAGCGAACAGACAGATCCCGCCAACGGACTGATAATACACCAAAGCTAGCGCCAACGGCGTTTACCCATCAGACTCGGAAGGAGCAACCATGACGACAATCACCACCATTAATCCCGCGACTGAAAAAGCAATCCATTCCTACGACATAATGACCGAAAAGCTGGCGACGGCTCGGCTTGAGTCCTGCCATGGGGCATTTCTGCAATGGCGTAAACTAACCCATCTGGAACGGGCCACCTATCTTAATAACATCGGTCAAAAACTACGTGACAATGCCGATGAATTGGCCGCCTTGATGACCAACGAAACCGGCAAACTCCTGAAAGATGGTCTTGTTGAGGTTCAACTCTGTGCTGCGATCTTAGATTACACCGCTGAAAATGGACCAGAAGCGCTGGCTGATGAAGAGCGTGTGCAAGGACTCAACGGCAAACGCGGCGTCATCAGTTATCAACCAATCGGCGTCATCTATTCAATCCAGCCTTGGAACTTTCCCCTTTACCAGCCGATCCGTGTGCTGGCAGCCAATCTGATGGCAGGTAATGGCTGTGTTCTGAAGCACGCCAGCATCTGCACTGGCTCCGGACTTCGTTTGCGTGAATTGTGTATTGAGGCCGGCTTGCCCGATGACCTGTTCCAGGTTTTGGTGATCGATCACGACACCAGCGACAAGCTGATAGCCCATCCAATGGTCCGTGGTGTCACAATGACCGGTAGCGATGGCGCTGGGCGACACATCGGGGCTGTGGCCGGCAAAGAGTTAAAGAAGACAGTGCTAGAACTGGGGTCGAATGACGCTTATCTGGTGCTTGAGGATGCCGATATTAAAACCGCCGTAAAATTTTCGGTTATGGGCCGACTTTACAACAACGGAGAGACCTGCGTTTCTGCCAAGCGGTTCATCGTGACCGATAAGGTCTATGACGCCTTTGTCGAGGCTTTCGTCGCTCAAATGCAAAAAATCAACATGGGTGACCCCATGGATAAGAATACCCAGCTTGGGCCGCTTTCCAGCCAGGAGCAGTTTGACACCGTTAAGGAGCAGGTGGACGCCAGCGTCGCCAAGGGTGCAAAAATCCTCTGCGGTGGCGAAGTGCCAAAACGCACGGGTGCCTATTATCCCGCCACTGTGCTGGCAAATCTTACGCCCGGAATGCCCGCTTATGACGATGAAATCTTCGGGCCGGTCGCGTCGATCATCCGCGCTATTGATGATGAGGACGCCATGCGACTGGCTAATGAAAGCCGCTATGGACTTGGCGGAGGGATCTTTTCAAAGGATGAGGAACGAGCCCTCAAACTGGCACGCGATGACTTTGACACAGGCATGATCCGCATTAATTCATTTGGGGCTGCTGATCCGAATATGCCATTTGGCGGGGTCAAGAATTCCGGGTACGGACGTGAACACGGTGGTTTTGGCATCAAGGAGTTCGTCAACGTAAAGTCGATTTTCCTGCCCTGACCTGGCTTTACACCCACAATTTCGCCCATTTCATTCAACATTAAGGATTTCTCTATGAGTATGAACATTCTTGTCGCCGGTGCCACCGGTAAAACGGGCCAGCTTCTGGCCCAGTACCTGATAGATCAGGGCCATAAGCCGATTGCGCTGGTTCGCGAAAGTTCGGATACCAGCTCGCTGCCCCAAGGTGTAGACCTGCGCCATGGTGACCTGACCGACTTGGAAACCGGCCTGTGCGACTGCATGGACGTGGTGATCTTTGCCGCAGGTTCAGGAGGAAGCACCGGCCCTGAAATGACCAAAAAAGTGGATCGGGACGGCGCGAAGCGACTGATTGATCAAGCGAAAGAATCAGGCGTAAAGCGTTTCGTGATGCTCAGCTCGATCGGCGCAGATCAATCCAACCCTACCGGCGACATGGCCCCTTACCTGAATGCCAAACACGAAGCGGACGAATACCTCAAGGCTTCCGGAGTAACTTACTCGATCCTGCGCCCTGTAGCACTGACCAACAAGGGCCGCAGCACGGATGTGATCCTGGGTGACAATGTCGACAAATCGGCCAAGGCGTCTCGAGCAGATGTCGCCCACGTACTGATGGAGGCCGCCACTACAGGCCGTTACGACGGTATGACGCAGAATATGCAGTCAGCCTAACCCTAGTGTCGCTGGCGTAACATTAAGCTTGGAACCGTTAACGTATAAAATTTAATCATTCATTTCAACAGGAGAAAATCCATGTCAGAGATCAATAGCAAAGTCGTTATCATTACCGGTGCCAGCAGTGGTCTGGGTAAAGCCACAGCACTACGCCTGGCAAAGGGTGGCGCTAAACTGGTGCTTGCTGCCCGCCGCGAAGAACGCCTTGTGGAGCTGCGTGACACGATCAAGGATCAGGGGGGTGAAGCTATTTATCAGGTTACCGACGTCACTGACCGCGCTCAAGTCGAGTCGCTGGCCAAGGCGGCGAAGGAAGCTTACGGACGCATCGACGTGCTGGTCAACAACGCTGGTCTGATGCCGCTATCGCCCCTCGATGAACTCAAAGTCGACGAATGGGAGAAAATGATTGATGTCAATATCAAAGGCGTGCTCTACGGCATTGCCGCGGTGCTGCCGACCATGCGCGAGCAGCATGTCGGCCACATTATTAATCTCTCGTCAGTAGCCGGGCATAAGGTCTTTCCGGCATCCGCCGTTTATTCCGCTACCAAGTTTGCCGTCAAGGCGCTATCAGAAGGCATTCGTCAAGAAGGCAATGGGGAAATCCGCTCCACCAATATTTCGCCTGGTGCCGTAGCGACCGAGCTGACCAGTAAAATCAGCGACCCCGATACTGCCAAAGGTGTTGATGAAATGTACGAGATGGCCATTGACCCTGATGCAATTGCACGAGCAATTGCTTATGCCATCGAGCAGCCGGCAGATGTTGATGTCAACGAGATTATCATTCGTCCCACTAGGCAGCCACTGTAAGCGCAAAGCCACTCTATTGGACTGGAGCAAGATGCAAACTGGCATGATAAAAATCACAGCAGCTTAGGTCTGCTGTTGAACCAGTTACATTGTAAGCCAGCACAAGAGAGCGATTTTTAGCATGCGGACTCAAACGGATTGTCGGGCCAGAGGAAAAATGCTAGATCGGAAGGATCCCTTGCATGAGTGCTTATGTTGTCATTTCTCAGCAAATCCTTTTTGCTCTTCGGTCTCTGTGTCGCTATTTTAGATAGCAGATAAAACATAAGAGCCTAGCAACTAGGGAATAAGCCGTCAGAGTGAAGTAAATAACAATTTACTTCACTCTTTTTATCATTCCTGGTGAATTATCCTAAGGAGAAGCAAACGATGAGTATTAATTATGACTGACAAAATATTAAAAATTTCAGATGCGTTTTGGAATATTCGTGGTGAGTTTAATATTTTAGGTTTACTAAATATTGGAACACACGCGTCTTTAGTAAAGCGCGGTAACGGCAAGTTTGTTTTGCTCGATGCTTAGGAAATGCAAGACGACATTAAACAGCAAGTCGATTCACTGACCAACAATGGAGTCAACATTGAAGCGATTATTAACTTGCATCCATTCCATACAGTGCATATTGAAAAAATACATGGCGATTATCCACACGCAAAACTCTATGGCACGCAGCGCCATATCGATAAATTACCCAACCTAACATGGCAAACAGAGTTAACCAATTCAAACGAGTTTGCTGCTTTGTTTTCAGAGGATTTTGAATTTGCAGTGCCCCGCGGGGTCGATTTTATTTCCAAAAACGAGCACCTACATTTTTCATCGGTGCTTGCTTACCACAAAGAGTCAAAAACCATTCACGTTGACGACACGTTAATGTACTTTCAATTACCCGGTTTACTCCGTTTTTTAAAAAGTCCAGAATTGGCTTTTCATATGACACTGTCGAAAACATTGGAACGACGCAAAGGCGCTGCTGATGATTTTCGGCATTGGGTCGCGGATCTAGCGGAGCAATGGAGCGGTGCTGAAGTGTTATGTGCGGCTCATTCGTCAACATTGTTTATTAAAAACCAATCGCCATCAATTGCAGCGATGATCATGACAGCATTGGAACGGGTAGAATTAACCTTAAAACATCATGAAAACAAGTTTGGTTAGCACCTTTCTCGTCGTTATATTGCAGTTCAAACTGAGTTAGGCGTCCAGAAATTAGCGTGATCAGAGCCGATGAAATGTCACGTTCGGATCTGCAACCATCGAACACTCCAGGACCAGTGAACTGTGCTTAGCGACAAAACCTCTCGGTGGCGTTTGTATTTTTGAAGCCTTGTGGGAGTTGTCTGCAAAACAAGATGTGTAAAAAATAAACTCTCAAAGCACCATAAGCACTTTGAGAGTTTATAAAAAAACGTACAGCATGTTAACTTCTCAATTAACATGCTGTACGTTCATTTGGCATTGGGTCAAATGGAGCTATCTATTTTTGCGGGTGCTTAAAACATCGACACAAAAAATGCGCTGAAACAAATTGCGATTACAACTGTTGTGCCTAAAGCCATTTTTAATTCTGTAGTCATTGTCTTGCCTCCAAATGTGTATACTGCAAGAATAACGCTTTTTATGAGTTAACCCAAAAAATATCCTCACAAATGTGAGCTAAAGCAAAATTTTATGGGTATTAACCGCCAGACTTTTCATTAGCATCTGAGCTTGATACAGTCAGATAAATTTTTAATAAGAGAGTATATCATGTCACAACTACTTCATACGATGATCCGCGTAGGCAATTTAGATCGCAGCATCACTTTTTATACTGATGTAATGGGGATGAAATTACTGCGTAAATCAGAAAACCCAGAATACAAGTACACGCTTGCCTTTGTCGGTTTTGGCGAAGAAACCACAGGCCAAGCTGTGATTGAATTAACCTATAACTGGGGTGTCGACAGTTACGATTTAGGTAATGCTTTTGGTCACTTAGCCATTGGCGAAGAAGATATCTATGCCCGCTGCGATGCAATTACTGCAGCAGGAGGTAAAGTCACCCGAGCACCAGGGCCGGTTGCAGGCGGAAGCACTGAAATCGCTTTTGTTGAAGATCCTGATGGATATAAAATTGAATTAATTCAGAAAAAGTCAGCAACTGCAGCATTAGGTTAATACGGTACGTCTTAGTATTGGTGATAAGTAAAAATAATAAAAGCCAGCGAATTGCTGGCTTTTTTGTTAGCTGCAATAAGCATGCAGAGGATAATATGCTGATAAACAATTAATTAAAAAATTTGGGGCTAATCTGATACCCAAAACACAACCAAAATTAATGATTCAACGTTAACCCGTTGAGACTGACTATTCTGGCTTTAGCAAACTAAAGTGATCGTAGGCACGCTGGGAGGCTATTCGTCCTCTAGGTGTGCGCTGAATAAAGCCTTGTTGAATTAAAAAAGGCTCCAATACATCTTCAATCGTTTCTCTATCTTCACCTATCGCGGCAGCAAGGTTATCTAATCCTACTGGACCACCCATAAATTTATCAATAATTGCCAGCAAGAGTTTACGGTCTAAGTAATCGAAACCCTGCTCATCAACATCAAGCAAATCAAGTGCATACTCGGCCACTTTTTGGGTGACTTTGCCATCATGTTTAACTTCCGCATAGTCGCGAACGCGGCGTAATAAACGGTTAGCAATTCGCGGGGTGCCTCGTGAACGTTTGGCAATTTCAATCGCACCTTGCTGATCAATCTCAAGCTCCATCACATTCGCTGAGCGTGTCACGATAGTGGTAAGATCTTTAACATTATAAAACTCTAAACGCAGTGGAATACCAAAACGCGCCCGCAGTGGTGATGTTAGTGCTCCAGCTCGAGTGGTCGCCCCAATAAGCGTGAATGGCGGTAAATCTAATTTAATCGAACGTGCTGCGGGGCCTTCACCAATCATAATATCCAGTTGGTAGTCTTCCATCGCCGGATAAAGAATTTCTTCAACCACAGGGCTTAACCGATGTATTTCATCGATAAACAGTACATCACCCTCTTCAAGATTCGTTAACAAGGCCGCTAAATCGCCGGCTTTTTCGAGCACGGGGCCAGAAGTGGATTTGATGTTCACCCCCATCTCATTGGCGACAATCATTGCTAAGGTTGTTTTACCTAAACCTGGAGGGCCAAAAATCAGCATGTGATCAAGGGCCTCGCGGCGATTTATCGCAGCTTGTATAAAAACCTTAAGCTGGGCACGAGTGTCATCTTGACCAGTATACTCATCCAACATTTTAGGGCGCATAGCACGATCAATCAGTTCATCTTGACCTTGTACTTGCGGCTGGATCAGGCGATCAGCTTCAATCATTTTTACGTACCCTGTTTATGCATATCATACTTATAACATTGATTTTAAAGCAGCTTTAATTAACGTTTCAGAACTCATACCTTGCTTAAAAGCCGCAGAAACAGACTTACTGGCCTGAGCGGGCTTGTAGCCTAAAGATAATAAGGCAGAAATAGCATCTTCTTCAGCGCTTTCAGCTGCTGGCGCGGGGGTGTAATTACTCTGTAGCATAAACTCGCGCTCAGAACCGGCAGAAGCTTCAAGCAAACTTTTAAGCTTATCGCGCATTTCAATCACTAAACGTTCAGCCGTTTTCTTACCCACTCCAGGTAATTTCACTAAGGTGGCAATATCATCACGTTCAACACATGATACAAACTCAGATGCCGTCATACCTGATAAAATCGTTAACGCCAACTTAGGGCCGACACCATTAGTTTTAATCAGTAAACGAAATAACGCCCGTTCTTGTTTGGTGATAAAACCATAAAGCAACTGAGCGTCTTCGCGAACCACAAAATGGGTGAATAACATGGTAGCTTGATTTAACGCAGGTAATTCATAAAAACTGGTCATCGGCACTTGTAACTCGTAGCCTACACCATTAACGTCTAGCACCACTTCAGGCGCTTGCTTTTCAACTAAAATACCGCTTAATCGACCTATCATTTGTATCTTCCATATGTTCTGCTGCTAGCTTTACCGCCCATAGCGATAAGACTTTGATAAGTATGAAAATGACATATTGCTACTCCTAACGCATCGGCCGCATCAGCTTGTGGTGAAGCTGGTAGCTTAAGTAATTGTTTCACCATATGTTGTACTTGCGTTTTTTGAGCTCTGCCAGTGCCAACTACGGCACTTTTTATTTGTGTTGCACTGTATTCTGCAACCGGTAAACCAGCACAGGTTGCAGCAACAATCGCCGCACCTCTCGCTTGGCCCAGTTTAAGGGCAGAATCCGCATTCTTGGCCATAAACACCCGCTCGATAGCAAACTCGTCGGGCTGATATTGGGTAATGATTTCACATAACCCAGCATAAATTTGCTGTAAGCGTTGCGGTAACTCATCGGCGGATGTTCGAATACAGCCACTACCAAGATAAATCTGTTGACGGCCTTGGCATTGGATCACCCCATAACCGGTAATACGTGAACCCGGGTCAACACCTAAAATAATGGCCATTGATGCCTCATGCGTTATCTAACGCTTGCATAACGTCATCTGAAATCTCAGCATTATGATATACCTCTTGTACATCATCATGATCTTCTAAGTTATCAATTAAACGTAAAAACTTTTCAGCCGTATCGGCATCAAGCTCTGCTTTTAATGACGCGACCATGGTCACTTCAGCATGAACCGCCCCAAAAGCCGCACTATCAAGTGCATCTTTGACTTTGCCAAAGGCCTCTGGCGTAGTAAAAACGTCGATAGAGCCATCTTCATGGGTGATAACATCTTCTGCACCCGCTTCTAAAGCACTGTCAATTAAGCTGTCTTCATCGATATCACTGTCGTAAGAAATAATACCTGATTGCGTGAACAAATAGGCAACAGAACCATCGGTGCCTAAATTACCGCCCGATTTATTAAAGGCATTGCGCACGCCTGAAACAGTACGATTGCGATTATCTGTCATGGTTTCGACCATCACCGCCGTTCCACCAGGTCCATAGCCTTCATAAATAATAGTTTCTAGTTGCTGACCATCTATCTCTCCGGCACCGCGTTTTATGGCACGTTCAACGGTATCGCGAGTCATATTATTGGATAAGGCTTTATCAACTGCAGCACGTAATCTAGGATTGGCATCAACATCTGAACCGCCTTCGCGGGCCGCTACGGTCAGTTCACGAATGAATTTGGTGAATAACTTGCCGCGTTTAGCATCTTGTGCTGCTTTGCGGTGTTTAATATTGGCCCATTTACTGTGTCCAGCCATTGTATCTCCTTACTATTCAATAGGACGTACCAAGTAAACTCGTCTACTTGTAAAAAACGTACCGAGGCAAAAGCCTCGGTATGTAGTCCCCTGTTAAGGGCGAGCAAATGGCTAACGTTAGCGCTTTACTCTTCTGTTTTAACCTTTTCAACCACGGCGATGCCTAACTCAGCGAGTTGCACTGGGTTAGCAAATCCTGGAGCATTGGTTAACGGACATGCAGCGGTAGTCGTTTTCGGGAAAGCCATCACGTCGCGAATGGAGCTGGCGCCGGTCATTAACATAATAATACGGTCTAAACCGAATGCTAAACCAGCATGTGGCGGAGTACCATAACGCAATGCTTCAAGTAAGAAACCGAACTTTTCTTTGGCTTCTTCAGCTTCAATACCTAAAATATTAAATACTGTGCTTTGCATTTCAGCATTGTGAATACGAACTGAACCACCACCTAACTCACAGCCATTTAACACCATATCATAGGCATCTGAAATTGCTGCAGCAGGATCTGCAGCCAACTGTTCAGCACTCATACCACGAGGAGCTGTAAAAAGGATGATGAACAGCGTGGAACCCGCCGTTAATTTTTTCAAACATAGGGAAGTCAACAACCCACATTGGACGCCATTGACCTTCAAGCAGCTTAAAGTCTTCACCTGCTTTTAAGCGCAATGCTCCCATAGCCTCGGCAACAACATTGGCTTTATCGGCACCAAACAGAATGATATCGCCTGTTTGTGCATTAGTACGACTGATAATATCGTTAACTATCGATTCAGTTAAGAACTTAAGTACAGGAGATTGAATACCTTCAATACCTGCAGCTAAGTCATTTATCTTCATCCACGCTAAGCCTTTCGCGCCATAAATTGCCGCATACTTGGTATAATCGTCAATTTGCTTGCGTGATAATGATGCGCCGGTCGGAATACGTAATGCGGCTACGCGGCCTTCCACATCGTTTGCTGGGCCATTAAATACCGCAAACTCGACATCTTTAACTAAATCAGCAATATCAACTAATTCAAGTGGATTACGTAAATCGGGTTTATCAGAACCATAACGCTTCATGGCTTCGGCGTAAGTCATACGGAAAATCGCCTAAATCAACATTCAATAAATCGTGAAATAAACCGCGCATCATTTGCTCAGTTTTTTCCATGACTTGTTCAGCAGACATGAAAGATGTTTCGATATCGATTTGGGTAAATTCAGGTTGGCGATCGGCACGTAAATCTTCATCGCGGAAACATTTAACGATTTGATAATAACGGTCAAAACCTGACATCATTAACAACTGTTTGAACAGCTGTGGGGATTGAGGTAACGCAAAAAATTGACCTTTATACGTTCGGCTTGGGACTAGATAGTCACGTGCACCTTCTGGGGTCGCTTTAGTTAAAATCGGCGTTTCGATGTCTCTAAAAAACCATTGGTGTCTAAGAAGCGACGAACAGAACTGGTGACCTTAGCGCGGAAGATAAGACGCTCGGCCATTTCTGGACGACGTAAATCTAAATAACGGTATTTTAAGCGTTGTTCTTCACTGTTATTTTGATAATTATCCATGCTTAAAGGTAACGGAGCTGATGCATTAATCACTGTCAGTTGCGTACCTAAAATCTCAATCGCACCGGTTTTCATTTGTGAATTGACTTGGCTTTCTGGACGAGCGCGCACAACACCTTTAATTTGAACACAAAACTCACTGCGCAATGTGCTGGCTATATCAAAAACGTCTTTTAGATCTGGGTCAAAAACAACTTGAACTAGCCCTTCTCTATCGCGTAAGTCTAAAAACACAACTCCGCCTAAATCGCGACTACGGTTTACCCAACCGACTAAAGTAACTTCTTGACCTAGATGAGACGGATTAATGTCTCCACAATAATGACTGCGCATTGAACTCTATCCTTTATCCACAAAGCGGTATTTTGGAAATCGAAAATGATAAAAACGGCATTATATACCGTGACTCAAACTTATGCATTGAAGTATCAATCAGATTAAGGCAATTAACCAGACCTATAGCGAATAAACTGGATTGACTGACTGAAAAACCATCAATCAAAACTAGCTCATTTTATATTGATGGCCACCTACTTTTTTAGCCTGATACATGAGCTGATCTGATTTTTTCAATAATGAGGCAGCGTTATCAGAATCATCAGGAAATATGGCGATACCGATACTGGCAGAAATAGTAATACTGACATCACCGATTAGCAGCGGTTTTTTTAACGTGCTGAGTATGTTTTCCGCAACTTGACGGGCATCTTCTTTGGTTTCAATCTGATTTAATAGCATCACAAATTCATCTGCTACAAACCGCGTTACAGTATCAGAATCTTTCAAATGGCGAGTCAGTAGCACCGCAATACGTTGCAGTAACTTGTCACCAACATGATAGCCATGTTTATCATTTATGACTTTAAAGCCATCCAAATTGATAGACAACAATGCAAATTTTAATTTATCTCGCTGATGAACTAGGCTTGTTTGCGCTAATTTATCTTCGAAAATATATCGGTTAGGCAAAGCCGTTATGTTGTCATGACTGGCCATAAACCTTAGGTCTTCTTCTACTTTAGCGCGCTTTTGAATTTCAATATTTAAGCGTCTACTTGACACGAGTATAACAATGGCAACTAGGGTGATAATAGACAGAACAATCACCAAATATTTAAACCAAGGTTGATACTGTACTGTGTCACTGTTGAGATCTAACGATACCCATTTTTGGTACATATTTTGTTGTTCGGTTTCATCAATAGTGGCAAGAACCCTATCAATTAAAGGCACCAAATTTTTAACCCCTGGAAATAAACCAATGTGGCTATGTTGCTCGGTAAGCTCAGCTAATAACGACATTTTCAAACTGGGATATTGGCCGCTTTTTAAGGTTGTCGCTAATGATGCCACCTGCTCAATAAACATATCCGCCGACCCATTAAGCACGGCTGCCATTCCCTGTTTAGTATCTGCAACAAACACTAATGTTATTCCCGGATATTGCTGACGCAACTGATCGACAATCTGATACCCCTCGACAACCGCTAAGCGTTTTCCGGTTACTTGTGAAATATTAAAAATGGGAGGTTGAGTTAAAGAAGTGACTATCGCCCAAGGAGATGGCCAATAGACTAATGAAAATGCCAGTTTACTTGCACGTTCAGGGGTTTTGGCCATACTGGCAACAAGATGAATATCGCCTTTAATAAGATCATCTATCATTTGGCGAAAATCATCGTAAGGCACAGGGATAATCGTTAAATTAAGTTGTTTGACTAATAAATTTTTAATGTCCGCATTAATCCCTAAAAATTCACCATTTCTCCCTTGAAATTCCATCGGCGCCCAGTTTTTTAGGTAACCCATTTTAATGGCTCCTAAGCTACTGATATATTGCTTTTGCTGGGTCGTCAATTTAATGTTATGGGCAGAATTGGCAAAAAAACGATCATCGGGATTAATTAACCACTTACGCTCTATTTGCATTTGTTCTTCGACAGAAATTAGATTAAAACCGGCTTGAATTCGGTCTGCTAGACCGCTGTCATCAATCCGGGTTAAGACATACATATCGGTGGAAAATTCGATATCCGTATATTGTCGAAATTCTGCCCACAGTTTATTTGCCAGCAAGTAATGCGATGCCATCGCTGCAGAAGACACAAAACCACTGATCTCTTTATTCTGAGCCGCTTTTACCATGCTGTCTAATGAATCATAAAAACGTAACTGAGCTTTGGGAAACGCTTTTTTCATCTCACTAATATAAGGTGCCGTTGGAAATACACCGATTCGCATCGCAATATCTTCAATGTTATTGATGCTTAAGTTAGCACTAAAAAAACGACTTTTGACTGAAATAATATGCCAAGCTTGTTTCAAACCTGTGCGCATATCTTTGCTTTCAGGATAACCAATATGGACATCAGCAACACCACGTTTAACGTCATCAATGCTACTGTTCATGTCACCAGCCACAAAATCAACATTAATACCGGTTTTTTCTGACCATAATTTCCATAAATCTACCAACATGCCATGTGGCAAACCGTCGGTACCAATATCGACATAAGGTTCAACGCCATTTTGCATCGCAATAATGACACCCGATGTTTGTCGATGATAGCCTAACCAACGACGCTCTATTTGTTGGATAACGTTAGGTGGTATTAATTCAAAACCATGATTAATTTTATTAATAAGGTCTTGATCACCTTTGGCTACTGCAGGTGATATATTGATTTTTTCAATAGGAATACGTGACGAACTATAAAAATTCGCCGCGATATCTTGCTCTAGAGTCAAATTACGTTGATAGCCTTCCATACCAGCAAAAACAAACAACTCTCCATTCACGGCAGCTTGTAATAATTGTTCACGATTTTGATAATGCTTAAAGCTCAGCTTTGGCTCTAGCGCTGATAATGTTGCCTCATGGGATGATCCTGTCACAACACCTATTTGATAAGGCACTAAGTCACTAATTTGTTTTTTACTATTGAGAGATTTATGAACGAATAAGTAGGAATTTACTGAGGTGAATGGCTTGGCAAAATCAAATTTTTTGAGACGCGCACTATTTTTAGACATGCCGATGTGAATATCGGCCTGTCGCTGTTCAAGTTGATCAAGGGACTGCTGCCAGTGTCGCGATACAAATTGCACCTTGGTATCAGTAATGACAGACCACTCACGCCATAAATCAACCAAAATACCTGAAGGAGTACCGTTTTCATTTAAATATTCAAATGGATAAGTATCTTCACCCATCACTATCACCAATGGTACTGAAGTATCGACTTTATCTGAATGCATTGCTTGCGCAGGTGATAATGCTAACGCAAATACTATTGCGAATATCCAAGGTATAAATTTCAAGTTTTTTCCCTAATACTTTCACTTGTTATAACAACCAACAACTCATGCAATAAATCCAAAATGGAGTCAATATGAGACTTATCAGGCATTACTTGTCCATGTTGCCAATTGATTAACAAGCTTGATTAACATCCATAGCAGTGTGCTGTGCATCAACACACAAGACCAAGGTGAAGATGGCATTTTAACCGATGACGATCCCGATATGAGGCGACCAAAAGACCTTGTTAATATCATTATCAATACATGTCGCAAATGAAAAATATTGCTAATGTTGGTTACAAATACACAAAAACGATATGGCGTATATTTTTGTTGCTGTTTTGTAACAAGGTTAAATAATATCATTAATCTATCTTGTGTCGTGCTAAATTTATGAATAGAAATTAATTTTTTAGCTCTTTGTACATATTATCAGCATTAATAAGCATTCAGAACCTTCGCTACCTATTATATCGTTAAATATATCAAAAAAAACGTACAAATTAGCAGTAGAATACTTGCTGCCGTTCATCATGATTAGTTAAAATACTGCTATCATTTTTTCACATTGCAACTCATGAACTCCCAACAAGATAAGATATACGCTCATGTGACAGATAAAATCACTGATTTTCAATTTGATCAACGTGTTGCAGGTGTATTTAATGACATGATACGCCGCTCTGTTCCTGGTTATGCCCAAATAATCAATACTATTGGTGATTTTGCTCATCGATTTGTCACACCTAGCAGCAATATATATGATCTCGGCAGTTCGTTAGGCTCAGCAACCTTAAGTATTCGTCGTCAAATTGAAGGCCGTCAATGCCAGATCTACGCGGTCGATAACAGTCAGTCGATGATTGACCGTTGTAATGAAAACCTTGCGGCATATGTCAGCGACATCAAAGTAAATTTACTGTGTGCCGATATCAGAGAAATTGACATTCAAAATGCGTCGATGGTGGTGCTAAACTTTACCCTACAATTTTTGCCTATTCATGATCGCGATGCTTTAATAAAACGTATTTACGATGGCATGCTTCCAGGCGGAATATTAGTCATTTCGGAAAAGCTATTCTTTGAAGATAATCATATACAACAGTTATTAGATGAACAGCATTTAGATTTTAAGCGCGCAAATGGGTATAGTGAGCTCGAAATCAGTCAAAAGCGCAGTGCATTAGAAAACGTGATGCGTCCAGACAGCTTAAATGTTCATCAACAACGCTTAACCGAAAACGGCTTTAGTCACTTCTCAGTTTGGTTTCAATGTTTTAACTTTGCATCTATGGTAGCGATTAAATGATCAATTTCAGCTCTTTTTATAAAGACATTGCCGATTCTAACCTACAACACTGGTTGGAAACATTACCGGCAATTTTAGGTAAATGGCAGAGAGATCATAAACACGGTAATTTACCCAAATGGGAAAAAGTGCTCAATAAATTACATTATCCGCAACCCGATAATATAGATTTTAGCAGTAGTGTGACCATTGGAACCGGAGAGCAACTCAGCTCGGGACAAGCCGAAAAACTAACTAATTTGTTGGCCGTTTTTCAACCATGGCGTAAAGGTCCATTTTCCGTTCATGGTATTCAAATTGATACCGAATGGCGCAGCGATTGGAAATGGGATCGGGTTAAAGATTATATTTCGCCTTTAAAAAATCGCACCGTATTAGATGTCGGTTGTGGCAGTGGTTATCACATGTGGCGCATGTTAGGGGCTGGGGCAACGCGTGTTGTGGGCATAGATCCGTCACCGTTATTTTTATGCCAGTTTGAAGCAATAAAACGCATTGCGGGTAATCAACACCCATTGCACTTATTGCCTCTTGGTATCGAAGAGTTACCAGCTTTAGATGCCTTTGATACCGTATTTTCAATGGGAGTGCTTTATCATCGTCGCTCACCAATCGATCATTTACTACAATTACGAGACCAATTAAGAATTGGTGGTGAACTGGTACTTGAAACACTGGTAATAGATGGCGACGAAAACGCGGTATTGGTTCCACAAGATAGATACGGCAAAATGAACAACGTTTGGTTTATCCCATCTGTTGCAGCCTTAATGCTATGGTTAAAAAAATGCGAGTTTATTGATATTAGATGCGTTGACATCGATATTACCTCGCTTGCGGAACAACGTAGTACCCAATGGATGAAAAATGAATCTCTAGTTGATTATCTCGATCCAAATGATGTCAGTTTAACTGTAGAAGGTTATCCCGCTCCCAAGAGAGCCATCATCATTGCAACAAAGAACCAACCGAATCACGATTTAGTGTAAATAATACTATTCAACAGGAATTGACATGTTAAAGCAGGTAATTGCTCTATCCGTTGTAGCGGCCCTCATATCGGGTTGTACAACTACTCAAAAACCAATAACACCTCCGCTAACCAATGCTGATTTGAATAGCAGTTTGCAAGTTTCGCAAACCGTCATTATTGATGCTATACATTCACAAAGCAGTCAGCACATTGCCGACATTAGTGCACTTTCTGATGAAGTCAGAAAGTTAAAGACGCAAGTCAGCACTGCAATGAGTCAGAAACCAAAAACGGTAATAGTTCAACCTCCAGTCTCCAAACCTGTTTCAGTGCCACTACAATGCCCTGAAAGTCTTATTGGTGAAAAATTTCTCCTTGGCGAAGTCGAAAGTGTTTTTATTGATGAGTTAAAAGCAAAGTTTGCCACCCGTATTGATACCGGTGCCGAGTCATCATCTTTGGATGCGCGCAATATCGTGTTATTTGAACGCGAAGGCGTACAATGGGTTCGTTTCGGCGTCATCACTAATAATGCAGATCAACCAGAAAACACCTTTGAATTTAAAGTAGAGCGCTTTGTTCGTATTAAACAAGATGCAGATTCAGATGATGATCGTCGTCCGGTTATTCATGCCCATTTGAAAATAGGTAAATATGCCGCCGAAACTGATTTAAATTTAACGGATCGAAGCCATCTTGATTATCCGTTGTTACTCGGTCGCAAGTTTATGAAAGATATTGCCATTGTTGATGTAGGTCAAATCTACATTCATGGTAAAGACAAAAACCAAATTACCACGTTAATTAAGTAGGATCCGTAATGCATTCTCGTAAACCGTTTTACATATTCGTTGCGCTGCTATTTATCATCGGGATCAGTACCAGCATATACCGTGGTATTGAACACAATGTGCCTTTTTTACCTGGTGAACAGGTTCAAAGTTGGGCCGTGGACGCTAAAATTAGTTTCAATGGCAACAATGAACCTGCTGAAGTCAATTTTTCATTACCTGACGATCCTGCATTTGATATTTTAGTTGAAAACGCATCATCGCCAGGTTATGGCTTAAACATTTCAGCCGATGCCAATAATCGTCGGGCAATATGGTCGATTCGTGAAGCGACAGGCTCACAAGCACTATATTATCGCGTAACTTTGGTTCCAACCGGTAAACTCACTATCGAAGCAGACCAGGAACCTGTAACACCTGAACCCTATTTATGGCCTGCAACTGAGAAATCAGCAGCCGACCAAATAATTGAAGAAGTATGGGCTCGTAGTGCAACGAATTTGTCATTTGCTCAGCAATTAATGAATTTGATTAATGATAATAACCAAAGCCAAAATATGGCCTTGCTACTGTCGGCTAACACTTCAACCAATTTGTTTGTCCACATGTTGCACTCTAAAGGTGTACCGGCACGCATAGTGAACGGTTTACAACTTGAAGATCAACGCCGTCGCCAACAACTGACATCATATGTTCAAGTGTATAATGACGGTCAATGGGAGCTTTTTGATGTACCCAACAACAAGAAAGGCCGTGATAATACCTTAGTATTATGGGAATACGCAGGTCACCCAGTTCTTGATGTTATGGGAGGTACTAATTCATTAGTTAACTTCTCCATGCTACAAGATACTCGTTCAGCATTAGCGACATCTATCGACATGATGATGAATGACGATGCCATGGATTTCTCCCTGTATCAGTTACCACTTGAAGAACAAAGCACATTTAAAGGCATTTTATTAATACCCATTGGAGTATTAGTTGTCGTGTTCTTGCGAGTGATTGTAGGCATCAAAACATCGGGTACATTTATGCCGGTATTGATCGCCTTGGCATTTATTCAAACCACCCTACTCACTGGCTTAATTGGTTTTTTACTGATTGTTGCCTTTGGTTTAATGATCCGCTCCTATCTGTCGACACTTAACTTACTGCTCATATCCCGAATATCGGCGGTTATTATTGTGGTTATTTTTATTATCGGCTTATTTACCTTAATCTCATTCAAATTAGGCTTAAGTGAAGGCTTAACCATTACGTTCTTCCCGATGATCATTCTCGCTTGGACCATTGAACGTATGTCGATTCTTTGGGAAGAAGAAGGCCCTAAAAAAGTCTTTGTATCTGGTGGTGGCAGCTTATTTGTGGCGACATTGGCTTACTTAGCTATGGACAACCAATTAGTTCAGCATTGGGTATTCAACTTCTTAGGGATCCATTTAGTGATCTTAGCGTTGGTATTAGTAATGGGACAGTACACTGGTTACCGTTTAACTGAGTTAAAACGCTTTAGACCATTAGTTGGAGAACAATAATGAAGTACGCCTGGCCCTGGGAATTGAGCCGTAGCGGTGTACTCAACATGAACAGGCGCAATATTAGCTATATTGGTCGTTATAATCAGCGTAAGTTTTATAAACGCGTTGATGACAAGCTAATAACTAAACAACTTGCGCTTGCTAATGGCATTGCTGTTCCCGATTTAATTGGGGTTGTTCATCAGCAACATAAAATCCAAGAAATACCAGCAATGGTCCTTGACCGCAGTGGTTTTGTGATAAAACCTGCCAAAGGTTCTGGTGGTAAAGGTATTATGGTGATCACTAGGGTGAGCAATGGTTGTTATTATAAACCTAATGGCCACGAAGTGACTCAGAATGAAATTTACCGTCATGTATCTAATATTTTAAGTGGTTTATTTTCACTTGGTGGTAAGCCTGATGTGGCGATTGTCGAAGGATTAATTGAATTTGATCCGGTCTTTGAAGGGTTAAGTTATGAGGGTGTCCCTGACATCCGCTTAATTGTATTTAAAGGTTTTCCTGTCATGGGAATGTTACGATTATCGACTGCGGCGTCTGACGGTAAAGCAAACTTGCACCAAGGCGCTGTCGGTGTTGGTTTAGACATTGCTACCGGTAACAGTTTACACGCGGTGCAATTTGACGTGCCCGTTGATAAACACCCAGATACCCACTTCCCGCTGTCGAACATAGTCGTTCCTCATTGGGAAACCTTACTTCACACGGCATCTAGTGCTTATGAAATGTGTGAATTAGGCTATTTAGGCACTGACATGGTGCTAGATAAAAACAAAGGCCCATTGTTGCTCGAATTGAATGCCCGACCCGGTTTAACAATTCAAATTGCCAATGGAAGGGGGATCTTACCTCGACTTAAGCATGTTGAAGCGATGAATAGCTCAGCAATGTCAGTTGAGGAACGTGTGGCTTATGCTAAAAAGCATTTTTGTAGCAACCCTATTTTTTAATCTTTTAGCCACAACACATGCTGTGGCTAATCCTTTAGCACTGTTCATCGAACAGTGCTTACAATATCAACCTGATTTAGCACAACAGACGCTTGTTTCTTTTCAGTCTGTAGAGCAACAAGCAGTTGCATTTGAAAAAAATACACTGGCGTTAAATAATATTAACGACAGAATTCAATACTATCGCCCTTTTGCCAATAACAGCATCAATAGACAAGGCTTATTATGGTGCCAACTTCATCTTGCTGATGAACTTAATGCAGTCGTTACCGCACCACAAACCTTATATCTCATTGACCAATTACCCTACCTTGCTCCGCCTTATAACCAATTAGGACAACGTTTAGAGACCATAAAACGTGCACAATGGCCAGTCATTGAAAAATCAAAATTGCATGGTGCCCAAGCCAGCATAGATCAAGCGTTATCGCAGCAACACTTTACCCTGCAATTTAATCAACAAGATTGTGTGTTACCACAACGAACAGAAACCACAAACAAGCATCAAGATACTGAGCCTACCCAAAATACGAATATTGATATCAGTATTGCCAAATACTTAATTAAACAACCCAAAGAATACTGCAGAAAACAAGCCTGGCTCGCCTATCAAACTCGCGCTAAAGAACAACAGGCAGCAGCGGTTGAATCAATCCATTTTCTGCAACAGCAACAAGCCCATCGTCAAGGATATGCCAATACAGCTCAAGCTCAGCTGGCCTCTCATCGCTTAACGCCGCAGTTATTACAACAATTTTTAGATAGCCAAACTGCCAATATCGATATTGCGCCCTGGAATATTGCCCAGACGTTAAGTGACATAAGTAAATCATCTAGTATGGAAAGGATGACAACAAATGTATTTCTACAGCAAATATTCACCAGTCTTAAGCCTCTTAACCTTAAATTTGAACTCATCACAATCGAAAAGCCCAGAGTAGAGGGAGAAACGTCATCTGATGATGGTCAACAAAACAGCTTAAATGAAACCCAGATTATTCGGGTATGGCATCAACAACGCTTACTCGGTGAAATTTTTACTTATCCACAAGCGGATCAACAATCACGTCAAGACGTTAATGGTCAATTGATAAAACAAACCGTCGTTGGTCATCAATTTGGCCAATATGCACTCAGTTTTCCACCACAATTAACCCGTGCAACACAACAACAAAAATTAATTAACCAATTAAGCCAAGCAATAGTATCCTTAGCACAAGGTGGAGAGTTTTATTTTCTCAACCATAAAGCGCAGAATACGGATGCTCACGCCATTGCAACACTGTGGCTAGTTAACTATATTAAACAGCAGCTTAAATTAGAAAGTATCTCTAAACGATATCAGTTAGTCGCTCAATATCAGCAACAGTTATGGGTATTTAGAGCCAAGGTTGCACTGGATTTTTATCAATATGATGGCGACTTCAACAACACTGAACAGAACGCATGGTTAAGTCATAACCAGCAGCTATCAGCGTACTTTGAACAAAGTTTTGGTCAACAATGGCCGCAAGCAACAGATGCAATATACAGCTATCAAGCTATTGCTAACGAAGGAGTTAATTATTATCTTCCGCTATGGCAAAGCGCATTGACTCAGCTAATTATGAATCAAACACCAGCCAATATATCGACTGGAGAGATATTTAATTTACTGGTAGTCAATGAAACACATTTAACCTTAAACGATCAACTCGAGCAGCTTATAGGCTTACCGATTGACCCACATTCACTTATCAGGAGATTTAAACATGCTGGAACTACGCAAGAGTAAAACACTCTCGTATTTACTATTGTCAGCTACGTTGTTTAGTAGTGTGGCTTTCGCAAAAGAATCGGCAGAAAAAACCGCCCATACTTTAACCGCTGAACAAGTTTATCAAGGCATAAAATCCAATTTAGAAACCAACCTTTACTCCTTACCCCCACGAGTTCAAGGCCACTATGCTATACGCCAATTCCGTATGACTGGGGAACCCAAATACGCTAACGGCTCATTAATTGATCTCCTCACTATTGCTGAACGTCAAGCTTACTATTCATGTAATCTGGATAAGCCTGGTTTTATTAAAAGTGAATCAAAAATTGAGGCGGATAAATTAGGTTCAGGCCCACGAGCTATTGCCCGTAAAGAAGCCATCGCTCCCTACCCTAATTTTATGTTATATACCGACGTGCTATTGCGCTATGCCAGTCGAGTGGATGAGTTTGGTTTTACCGGACCTTGTCATGATTTAATGATAAAAACCCTAAAAAATGCTAATTTAGAACCTGCTTTCACTGATACAAAAATGATTAAGGCTTGGGCCGCGCAGTTAATCAACTATGTATATTGGGCCAAACAAATCGGCGTTGGCGACTATTACCAAGCTTACAAACAAGCTTTTATTAAAACCTATCCAGATAGCAATGATGATAAACTCAAAAAAGGCCAATATAAAAACAAAGTCTATGGTATGACTCACTTTATTTTTTCCGCCAGCGAGTATTATCAACACCCTGTCGATCCAAAAGAATATCAGTGGATTTTAAATTACTTTGAGAAAAATATTGATCGTATTCTGACCGACACGACTGAAGATATTATTACTGAAGTTGGGATTAGTTTCTTAATTACGGGTAATGGCGATAACCCAGTTGTGGATAAAGTGAAACAACACGTGATTGCGGCATATGATCCAAAAATCATGATGATCCCGTCACCACATGGCAAAGCTGAATTATCTTCTGGTGAACACAGAAACGTACTAGCAATGATGTTATTAAATTGGCCTGAAACATTACACAAAGGTCCGTATTTAAATAATATTGCGAGTACTAAAAAGTACTTACCAAAATTAGTGAAGCCTAAAGCTTCTCTGAACAATGCTAAATAACACTCAATACTAGCCAAGATACATTTGAGGCAAATGCTGCAGTGCATTTGCCTTTTTTATGATAAAAAATACGCTAGTTTCCTTCATTTTCAGCCAACAATAAAGAGAGCACTTAATGAGCAGAGCAAAATCAACCTTAGAACAATGGCGAATAGTCCAAGCTGTTGTTGATTTTGGCGGCTATGCTCAAGCGGCAGAAAAACTCAACAAAAGCCAATCATCGTTAAATCATGCCGTGGCCAAGTTACAACATCAATTGGGGATCAATCTACTCGAAGTCAAAGGTCGAAAAGCATATTTAACTGAGCAAGGTGAAGTGTTATTGCGTCGCTCTCGCCACCTAACTCAATCTGTTGAAGAACTTGAACAACTGGCCTCAAATTTAGGCCAAGGCTGGGAACCTAACCTCACTATTGCCAGAGAAATTGTTTACCCAATGGACAATCTTGTGGAATCATTGAGAGAGTTTTTACCGGACAGCCGTGGTACTCGGGTAACCATTATTGATTCTGTTATTTCCGGAACCCACGAACTTATCAATAATAATCAAGCTGATATTGCTATTTGTGCCACCGCACCTAAAGGCCATATATCTGAACCATTATGTGAATTAAGTTTTGAACTGGTTTGCCATCCAGATCATCCTCTGGCAACACTGACTTTAATTGAAGATGACAAGCAATTAGCCCAGCACCTACAAATTGTCATTAAAGATACCGGAATTAATGCCAGTAATGATATTGGGTGGTTAAAAGCAGAACAACGTTGGACCGTCTCTAACTTTCATGAAGCAAAGAGTATTCTGGCCCGTAATATTGGCTTTTGTTGGATACCTAGCTTTTTAGTTGAACAAGAAATTGCCAATAAACAGCTTATCCGCTTACATTTACGTGGCAGTTATCAGCGCAAAATAATGCTTAACTTGGTCATTCCCAATCGAGATCAACAAGGACCCGCCTGTAAATTATTAGAAAGCCTCATTTTGAAACAACATGATTTACCCTTTAATGGCTAATGCTGAGCAGCAGAGGCTATTTGTTAAGTCACTGAAGATACTCACAATACAATTTATAATACGAATTTCACATTCCGATTAACAGATGAGCCAATGTTTGAGTTGATCGTGAACAGGTTGAATGGATTAAATCAGCAGGAGGTGCTGAAGTACTACACATAAATTTCAATCGATTGATATTGGTCGCGTTCTGATGAAGATAAAGACGTTTGTATTTGACGACTAGAGTCTCGTTCGGCATTACTGTTATTATTTGTCACCGCATTATTTGTAACTGTATTATTAGCAAGACCATTATTAACCAGTGCCTCATTACCCTGTGCTGCAGATACAGGACGCTTAGACGACAATGAATTGATATTTGCGTTATCAATACCATGTGTTGTGTCTATTTTCAAAACACTACTATTTGGCGCGATAGAGTTGTTTGAGTTAGTTGCTGGAGTCAATGGCTGTTGATTCTGTGCGCGAGTAAAAATATTGCCGCTCTCAGCTGAGGTTTGATTATTCAGTGTTGAACCAGTATCTTGCTGGCGGTCTTGTATCAACTGTTTATTTGCTTCATTCATGTTTTGTAGCGCTTGTGCAGCCACACGAATATCTGCCATTGATGGTTGCACTGGCGCCATCGCTGCCGCATATACCTTCTGCATTTTACTTAATGTTGCTTTAGGATCGCCTGAAACAGGCGACACATCAATACTCACCTCACCTTCTACGGCATAACGCCGGCCGTCTGGCCCTTTTTCATATTGATAACTAGGGCTCTGAGTTAAACTACCGCCCACTGCTGCATGAGCTTGTTCGTGAGTTTTAACCTCGGTATCTCGTTGTACAAGTTGTTCAATCTGCTTTGTTTGAGCTTGTTCTATTTGCTGTTGCTTTTTTACAATCTGTTGCTCAACTTGCTGTGTAGCTGTTTCATCTTGATTATTTGATGCCTGAGGAGCTGATTGTGAATCAGACTCAGCAGCAAAGGGATCCGCTGCTATGTCATTTGTTGCCGCAATAGTTCTAACCACTGGCTGTTGCGTATTTGCCGCATCACTTGAAATATTAGTTATAACATCTGCACTGACTGATTTTTCAGCAAGTGTGATGCTTGCCTGTGCTGGCACGGATGAATTATTCAATACGCCAGCCAGATTCGCAGGACCGCTCTTTAGGTTATAACTATTAAGTGGATCAGAACCGACAATTTTATAAGATTGAGTTTTGTCTATTGCAGCAGTTTGACTTGCTGTAGCTTGAGCCGTTTGTGGCTGATAAGCGTGTTGTTGAGAAGTGGAATTTTGACCGACAGCAGTATCAGTATTGATAGACTTGGTACTGATTGGATTAATACTAGTGGGTTTGATATGACTAGTAGTTTCAATAGCAGTGATTTTAAGACTATTGTTTGCAACGCTACTGGTGTGAATAGCTGCTGCGGATATTGTATTGTGATGGGCAGCATTAATGAATGAACCAATGTTAGCAGAAACCATTGGCGCACTCATGTTTACACTTCTATATCAATCAAACTGCCCACTGTTTCAGAAGCCTCTTCAATCACTCGTGTTGAAGCTTGAGCTTGATTCGATGATTGAGTTGCAGAGACTAAAGCTGCTGTGGTGTCAGTTTGATCAACTGCACGTGAACTAAGTGTCACAGTATCTTGAGTTGATGCATTAGCGACTGCTGGCTTTTGCTGATCTGGCGTTGCTACAGATGTTGTTGCTTGCGCTAAACCTTGCTGAGCACTTTGTAAACCTTGTAAACCAGACGAATACGCTGATTGAACTTGCATAATGACGACTCCTGATCATAAAAACTTTCATTTAGTATGATCTAAACCGACTAATATGTACAGTTTATAAGCAAACCAATCTTAAACTTTAATCATTATTCCAGCCCATCTCCCAATCTTTCCATACGGGATTCAATCCTCGTCGCCTCATTTGGATTATCACTTGCTCTGCAGGGCGATTATCACTGATCTCAAATTGATCAAGTTGGCTGTCAGGTGCCATGTAACCACCAGGTTGAGTTGAGCTTCCGGCACTCATGTGGGTAATCCCTAATGGCAGTAAATTATCCCTCAGCGACGGCAGTTCACGTGTTGATAAACTGATTTCAAGTTGCGGATTAAACAACCTAAATGCACAGATCAATTGCACTAATCCGGCATCGGTTAATTCAACCTTAGGTGAAATACCACCAGTGCATGGACGTAACCGAGGTAATGAAATACTGTAACGATTACGCCAGTAGGTTTTTTCTAGATAATCAAGATGATACCCCATTAATAATGCATCGAGTCGCCAATCATCTAACCCAAGTAATACCCCTAAACCTATTTTATCGATCCCTGCTTTTGCGACTCGATCTGGGGTATCTAAGCGATAAACGAAATCTTGTTTTTTACCGCGAGTATGATGTTTTGCATAAGTTTGAGGCCGGTAAGTTTCTTGGTATACCATAACGGCATCAACACCTAACTTACCAAGATGCTGATATTGTTCTGTTTCCAATGGTTGAACTTCCATTGCCACGTAATTAAAAGCCTTGCTAACTAACGGTAACACCGACTCAAAATACCCCATTCCAACTTTGGTTTCGTGTTCACCAGACACCAGTAATATCGAATCGAAGCCACGTTGTTTAATAATAGCTATTTCTGCTGTGAGTTCATCACTGTTAAGGGTTTTACGCTTGACCTTATTGCTCATGCTAAAGCCACAATAATCACATTCATTGGCGCACAGATTTGATAAATACAAGGGTAAGAAAAGACCGATATTGGCACCGAATCGCTTTCGAGTCAGCTGAACTGCTTGCTGCGCCATCGGTTCAATATATGGCATTGCGGCAGGAGATAATAGTGCCAACAAGCTATCAAGATTGCCGCTTGGATTTTGCAAAGCCAATTCAACATCTTTGGCGGTAGTCGAATACAATTTCATCGATAATGCATCGGGGGCTAATTGCGTAATACGCTTGAATATGACATGCTAACCCTCCTTGATGTTCACTGACTGCGTCAGTGAATTGATTGATGCTTCTGTCAGAAATCCGGTTAATGGACTGGTTGCATCGGCGTGATGGTTCACAGCCCCTAAACCTGCAAGGTAGGCTTGTCTTCCTGTCGCGACCGCATCAGCAAAGCATTTCGCCATTTGCTGAGGATAAGCACTACTTGCAATCGCGGTATTAACCAATACGGCTGCAGCCCCCATTTCCATTGCTCTGCAAGCTTGCGAGGGGGCACCAATTCCAGCATCAATGATCACAGGTATGCTGGCTTGTTCGATGATAATGCGTAAAAAGGTTTCCGTGGCTAGACCTTGGTTACTGCCAATGGGGCTACCAAGAGGCATCACTGCGGCGCAGCCGACTTCTTCTAATCGCCGACATAACACAGGATCGGCATGCACATAAGGCATGACAATATAGCCTTGTTCGCATAATTGTTGAGCCGCGATTAATGTTTCAATAGGATCTGGCATGAGATATTTAGGATCTGGATGAATTTCAAGTTTAATCCATTTAGTGCCAAGCATTTCATAAGCCAGTTCAGCAGCAAAAATAGCCTCTTTGGCATTACGCGCACCCGCGGTATTAGGTAATAACTTTACCCCCATACTTTGCAGCGGCCCGAGTAAATTGTCATGGCCGCGGGTTAAATCAATCCGCTTCATCGCCAAGGTAACTAACTGTGATCCCGAACTGTTTATAGCTTGTAACATAGTGTTGTGATCTGAAAATTTTCCCGTCCCGGTGAATAATCGAGACGAAAATTGATGATCGGCTATCGTTAACATTATTAACCTCCAGCAACGGCAGAAAAAACCGTAATATTATCGTTCGCTTGACACAATACGTGCACCCATCGGCTTCGTGGTACAACACTATCGTTGACGACTATGGCGACCGCTTGAGTGGGTAGATCACTTAAAATCAGTAATTCGGCCAAATTCAAATTAGCCCGAACGATTTGTTCGACCCCATTGAGTTGCAAGGCAATCTGAGAGTGGCAATTAGTATGCGTCATTGGGCTGCTCCGAAAGCTGAGTGACTGACTGTTGATGACACACTGCACAGTCTGGATCTTGGCTCATGTGGGCATGCTGCCAATGTAAGTTTTTAGCATTAAAGCAATGTAAAATACCGTATTGAGTGAAGGTATTACTAAGATGTTGTATGCCCACCAGCGCTTGCATACTGGCAATAATGCCCGCAGCAGGGCCAAGAACTCCTGCTCGAGTACAATTTTGCGTAATCGTCATATCAAGTGGATATAAACAACGATAACAGCCGCTATTTGGGTGTAAATTAGAGCCTGAGTCTGAAAAATCAATACAAAATAGTTGTCCTTGATAGCCACTGATTGCGCCACTAACCAACGTCAATTTATGTTCAACGCAGAGTTGATTAATAAACTGCCGTGTCTTGAAATTATCAGTGCAATCGAATACTAAAGGCTTGGTTACTTTTCGCTTGATAAGCTGATAAAAATGCTGGGCAGTAACTTTTTCCGCAATAGTATTGATGTTGATTTCAGGGTAAGCACGATTAAGCACTCTTTTAGTAACAGCAACTTTGGTTTGGCCAATATCTGCGGCAGTAAATAATAGCTGCCGTGGCAAGTTAGATAGTTCAATAACATCATGGTCAATCAACAACATATGCTGAACACCTGCCGCCGCGAGGTAATGAGCGACTAGATGCCCTAATCCGCCCATGCCAATAATGACGACCGAACTATTCATAATGGCGAGTTGGCCAGTCTCGCCAATATCACTGAGTAACATGGTGCGTGAGTACTGGATATACTGCTGATCCGATAGTATATTCATCTCACCTCCGCAGAGACACTCGGTTTCGATAATGATCGCGTCAACTGTAACCACTTATGATTTAACGCTTGATAAGCTTTAGCGGGATCTGCAGCAGCGCTCACGGCCCTGACAACCGCAACATCACCCACCCCAGTCATGGCAATGACCTCAAGATTACTGAGATCTATCCCGCCAATAGCAACGGTAGGATAATGGCGCGCAAATAAACTGGCATAACGTTTAAGTTTACTGAGCCCTTGAGGCGCGGAAGGCATTTGCTTAGTCGTGGTAGCAAAAATATGCCCCAGGGCAATATAGGAAGGTGAACATTGGTGGGCTAATAAGGCTTCAAAATAACTGTGACTCGATAGCCCTAACGCCATTCCAGCTGCAGCTATCGCGGCTAAATCTGCAGTCGCCAAATCTTCTTGGCCTAAGTGAACCCCAAACGCACCGTGTTTAACCGCCAGTTGCCAATGATCATTGATAAATAACTGAGCATGAAACTCTCGACCCAGTTTAATCACCTCAATAATATTAGTTTCGAGTGTTAATCGCTGCAGACTGTCCGAACAAGTGTCGCTATCGAGTTTAGTGCGATATTGAATGGTTTTGCAGCCAGCTGATAGCAGCTGTTTTAGTATATTTAGGTCATCAACAACAGGATAAATACCGAGTGGTTTTAGCAGCGATTTAAAGTCATTATGCGCTGTGTGTTTAAACGAAGCTTGAGCGAGATTGTCTGATGTAATCAACTTGATTAACGGCATAGCCTGTAAATCATCGGGCCAACCGGTACGGGCTAAAACCCCAGGACCTTGCCCTAGACTGAAACCTAATGCTAAGCCCTTATTGACATAAGCTTTTGCCAACACAATAGCATCATGGATCACTAAGTCATGGGCAATAAAACATGCTATTGCAGATGATAAAGTGCAACCACTGCCATGATTGTTATTAGTGACTATCCGCTGACTGCTTAACATAAACACGGCATTACTGTGTGCAACACTGGCACCTGGTACGCTTGTACTGACATAAATATCTGTCGCATCGTGCTGCCAATGAGCATCACCACCTTTGGCGAGTACATGGCATTTAAATATATTTGATAACCACTTAGCGTCGTTAATCATCTGCAGTTGCAGAGTACTCATGGGATCGATCTCAAGCGATGATTCGAGATTGAGGTTATCACTTCGATGTTGCGCTAAAACACAATGATGACATAAGCGACCTAACTCATGCTGATTAGGGGTTAATAAGTCAATTAAGCCAATGAGAGGACTAAAATCGAGATCCATAGGATTAAAGCTGGCACCACTGCTGGCGACCATCACAGGATCAAGCACCACAAAAGGAGCTAAAATTAGTCTAGATCGTATCTGGGTTAACCAATCAGCCAAAATGTTTACCTGTGCTTGGGATGCCAACAGGCCAATTTTAATTGCTACCGGCGGCAGATCTGCACATAAGCTGGTCAACTGAGCCAGTAACATGGATTCAGAAACAGTTTCAACAAGACTGACACTGACTGAGTTTTGCGCAGTTAATGTGGTTATTACGCTACACCCGTGACATGACAAGTCTTGCATGGTGAGTAAATCAGCTTGAATCCCCGCACCACCACCACTGTCTGAACCGGCTATGGTCCAGACAATGGGTGGGGTTTGCATTATGGATTCACTGACAAATGTCGATGAATTCATGATAGTTATTCAACCTCTACCGCTAAGTCGGTATCAACTTGTGCTGCTGGTTTGACGGCGTGATACAGTGCCGATCCCGACGCTTTGAACTCAGCCGACTTTTGCGCCATAGCCTCGGACGGATTTATGGCTTGAGCCATAGGTTGAGTTTGATAAGCACTAGCGGCAGATACTTCAATCTTAAGTGCTTCTGCTTGTTGAAGATTCGCGGCATATTCACGCACTTCGTGGGTTATTTTCATCGAGCAAAATTTAGGCCCACACATTGAACAAATGAGCCACTTTTGCTGATTCTTGTGGTAACGATTCGTCGTGGTAAGCACGAGCGGTATCAGGATCAAGGCCTAGGTTGAATTGATCTTCCCAACGGAATTCAAAGCGGGCTTTGGATAACGCATTATCACGCACTTGTGCACCTGGATGACCTTTAGCGACATCAGCAGCATGAGCTGCAATCTTGTAGGCAATTAAGCCTTGTTTTACATCTTCTTTGTTAGGTAAGCCTAAGTGTTCTTTGGGGGGTGACGTAACACAACATCGCCACGCCATACCAAGCCATCATGGCAGCGCCAATCCCTGAGGTGAAGTGATCATAACCCGGCGCGATATCGGTAGTTTGTGGGCCTAAGGTATAAAAAGGCGCTTCGTCACAAAGGGCCAATTGCTTTTCCATATTGACTTTAATCAACTGCATTGGCACATGACCAGGGCCTTCGATGATGGTTTGCACATCATATTCCCATGCAATTTTAACCAATTCGCCTAAGGTTTCTAATTCTGCAAATTGCGCTTCATCATTGGCATCGGCAATTGAACCGGGGCGCATACCATCGCCTAACGACAAGGACACATCGTATTGGGCGCAAATCTGGCAAATATCGCGAAAATGCTCATATAAGAAACTTTCTTGATGGTGGCTTAAACACCACTTAGCCATAATTGAACCGCCACGCGACACAATACCGGTAAGGCGTTTGGCGGTCATAGGTACATAACGCAATAACACCCCTGCATGGATGGTAAAATAATCTACGCCCTGCTCGGCTTGTTCTATTAGGGTATCTCTAAATACCGCCCAACTGAGATCTTCGGCAACGCCATTAACCTTTTCTAATGCTTGATAAATCGGCACAGTACCAATTGGCACAGGCGAATTACGGATAAGCCACTCACGGGTTTCATGGATATAACGTCCGGTCGATAAGTCCATGACGGTATCGGCGCCCCAACGAGTTGACCACACCAGTTTTTCCACTTCTTCTTCAATTGACGATGTCACCGCCGAATTACCAATATTGGCATTCACCTTCACCAAAAAAGTACGCCCAATAATCATAGGTTCGGTTTCAGGATGGTTAATATTGAGTGGGATAATCGCTCGACCTCGAGCGACTTCATCGCGGACAAACTCAGGAGTGATCAGCTGACCAATATGCGCACCAAAAGCCTCTCCTGGTGCCTTTTGAGTCAATACGGTGTCAGTTACCTCAGCACGAGCCATGTTTTCACGAATGGCAATGTATTCCATTTCAGGGGTAACAATACCTTGGCGAGCATAATGCATTTGGGTAACGCATTTGCCCGGCTTGGCTCGCTTCGGCGCAACTAGGGCATCAAAACGCAAGTGATCTAAGCCATCATCCGCCAGTCGCTGTTGAGTAAAACCTGAACTTGCACCGGTTAATTGCTCGGTATCTTGTCGCTCATCAATCCATGCTTGACGGATTTTAGCTAAACCTTGACGCACATTAATGTCGGCAAGGGGATCAGAATAAGCGCCAGCACAGTCATAGACCATGATAGGTGGATTGGCTTGTTTAATGGGCTTTGCATCGGTGCCGCCAATGACGGTTTCAGTTTGATTAACCTGACGCATAGCAACGTTGATATCAGCTCGACTACCCGTTAAATAGACTTTTTCAGAATTAGGATGTTGTAACGGTTTAAGGGTATCAATAAATTGTTGAGCATTAGCTCGAGTTTGACGACGGTTTGGATTTGACATTAGCAACCTCATTATTAAGAGTAGAGTTGCTTGTCTGGAGAGGTGTTGATAGCAGCAGTAAACAATAAAAATACTATCGCTTACGTCAATAACCACATAGAAAAATACTAAAGTAATAACTTAACTGGACATATAAACCGATAAAAAACTCGGAGGTAAACGTCCATTTACTGTCTTGTTAAAACGTTATTATCTTCCCAATAATAATGATTATTACGCTTGTTTCCTTCGCAGGTTCTAGCCTGATCAGGTTCAACGGATCCCGAATAAACGGTCTCAGCCATAATGGCACTCCGACAAGATGTGCGTCAGTATAGGCAAGCTTTAAACAAAATATCAAGCCCTAACTATCATCTATTGCTATGACATCTATGAGTTAACATGCCGGCATTAGTTTAGCTTTATCCCTTATCTATCGTATTCACTCAACACTTGATGCATATATTTATAAAGGTGCGACATCATGTCGCACTCTTCATATTTATTAGCAGGTTATAATTTATTAAGGTGAACAATCTCCTTTGAAATTAACTCATCAAAGGTTTATAAAAATACAATAAAGGTGATAGCTTTGACTCACAAAGTAATGCAAACCATTAAATTAACGAATAACGCCCCATGGGCTTACTCATCAATTGCATTGGCAGTAACACTGGCCATAACGCCGCAAGTAAGAGCTGAATCGTATGACATACAAAACAGCCAAGGTGTTGAACATGTCAAAGTACAAGGACAGCAAACAACACATAAAGACCTACTAGGTTCGGCTGAAAACCTCTTAAAAAAGCAAGGCGTCGATTTCTCTGAGGCTGGCGGTGTGTCAGCCTTACCCATCTTAAACGGCATGATGGGCGATCGGATAAAAATCCTTATCGATGGTAGTGACATCACTTCATCATGTGCAAACCAGATGAACCCGCCGCTCTCATATGTATCTGCAAATCAAATCAGTTCAACGCAAGTCGTCGCGGGAGTCTCTCCGGTAAGTGCTGGCGGTGATAATATTGCTGGTGTGATAAAAATCAGCAGTTTAAACCCACTGTTCACTGATAGCGACGCTGTAACATGGCACAGTGGTAATGTTTCTAGTGGTTATCGTAGTACCGATGATGCTTTTCTTGCTGGCGTCAATGCCACCGTTGCCAGTAAAACGTTAAGTTTTAGCTATCAAGGGTCATTTGAAGATGCTAACAGTTATACCGATGGTCATGGCGATAAAGTACTCGACACCCTATATCAATCTCAAAACCATGCGCTAACGGCAGCTTGGCAAGATGAGACCCAACAAATAGCCATTAAGCTTACTCATCAACATATTCCTTATCAGGGTTTCGCTAACCAATATATGGATATGACTAACAATGACAGCTATGGAGCGTTAGTGCGTTATCAGCGTTCACTAGAAAATGATGCCGAGTTTACAGCACAAGCCAATTGGCACAGCGTCGAACATGAAATGGGATTCTTTACTGACGAAAAAACCGGCAATATGCCGATGGAAACCAAAGGAAAAGATTATAGCTACCAGTTGCATTGGCAATTACCCATAAGTTCAGACAGTACCTTGTTGATTGGACAAGAATATTATGTTTATCAACTTGACGATACTTGGCCCGCTATCGAAGGTTCATCTATGATGGGACCTAATGATTATGTCAATATTAATGACGGCAAGCGTCAACGTGCTGCTCTTTATGGTGAATGGCAACACACTCTAAATAGTCGTTGGTGGTTATCAGCGGGCGTCCGATATGAATACGTGTCAACAAACGCTGCTGAAGTACAACCCTATAACACTATGGCCATGATGGGCATGACCAATGTCAATGCCATAGCCGCAGATGAATTTAACAGCCTTTATCGTAAGCGTAATGACAATATTATCGACGCTACTCTTCTGGCTCGATATCAATTGAGTGACACTGAAGTCATAGAGGTTGGTTTAGCGAGAAAAAGCCGAGCGCCAAATTTATATGAACGTTACAGTTGGGGTCAAAGCACCATGGCAACAACCATGATCGGTTGGTTTGGTGATGGAAATGGCTATATAGGTAACCCAAACCTCAATGCCGAAACAGCACATACCTTAAGTACAGCCTATAAATTGGTACAAGATGACTTAGCCTTCAGCGCTACCGCTTGGTACAGCAGAATAAATGATTATATTGATGCTGATGAGGTTGGTAGTTTTAACAAAACGCCTATGACCAATACTCGCCGCAATATTTTACAGTTTACCAATGTTAACGCGACTCTGTTTGGTGCACGTATTGATGCTGAATACCAACTAGCAGAAAACCGCAGTGGTAAATGGCTCATGGTTGCTAATGCCACTGCCACTCACGGCGAAAGAGATGACGGTGACGAGCCTCTGTATCAAATAAAGCCATTACAAACTGAAATTGCTCTTTACCAAGAACTTGGTGATTGGAAAAATAGCCTTAGCTGGCAATGGGTCGCGAGCAAAGATCGCGTCGATAGTCAGCGCTTAGAAAATACAACCAACAGTTACTCTCTGCTTAACTTAAGCAGCAGTATCCAATGGCAAGGTGCAACAATGACTGTCGCCGTGAAAAACTTACTCGACGAATATTATCAACTGCCTTTAGGCGGGGTCAGTATTGCACAATACAAAACAGACAACAGTAACGGCTTTGAACAAATAGCCGGAGCTGGACGATCGCTTGAATTGAATATTAATTACGCATTCTAGTGATGGGTAGATAATAGCGAAATAAGTATCGATTACAATTACCTTAAGCCATCGAGATCACACTGCTTAGCTATATATTTTCAGTATTAAAAGCACCCACTATGGCCGGAACTGAGTGGGTGCTGCTGAACAGCGGTGATAGTTATCAATAATGGCAACAGCCAAGATGCGATATAGCCTCGAATGAATTATGTTTAAATAAATAAAAGTTAGCTTTTAGAGGAAGTCGTCAGCCAAGACGCTACAATTTATACTGCGGTTAATTGTATGCAAAATAGGCTCGATAAAGCGGCTTACTTGATGGGTAGGATTTAGATGTCACCTACCCTAAGGATAATGTTTTGCTTTGCGCCGTAATGGCTATTTACTCAATCTGATGCTGAAATCACTCTGTGCTTATCTCGATTGGCTTAAGCATTCAGCTCCGTCTTAAAATAAAAAAGCCTCTACATTGCTGTAGAGGCTTTTTTATTTATTTGGCGGAGCGGACGGGACTCGAACCCGCGACCCCCGGCGTGACAGGCCGGTATTCTAACCAACTGAACTACCGCTCCAAAACGGTTTGTATACACTTAATAAAACTAACAATATTAAACCAATTACTGTTTATTTTATTAAGTGCAAACAGGTACTTGAATGGCGGAGCGGACGGGACTCGAACCCGCGACCCCCGGCGTGACAGGCCGGTATTCTAACCAACTGAACTACCGCTCCACACAAGTGCGATGAATAATAAAGTTGTGATAATTAATCGTCAACTGTTTTTTAATTGTTTTAGCTCAATTAGTCAAAATTTGCTCAATTGCGCATTTTGTGACTAAAAAACACTCAAAATATTAGTTTTTATCATCAGGCATAGTCAGGTCAATATCGTCTAAATCAACACTTTCAAGCAAACCCTCTTGGGAATTTTGATTACTTTCAGGATTTTGCTTTAGCCTTTCTTCTGCTGCAGCCATCGCTTTGGCAAGGGTCTGCTTTTTACGCCATATCACTAACCCCACAACACCGAGCAAAAACAGTATTCCGTTGATGGTAATAATCCAGAACATTGCATTATCTTTAGCCTCTTGCTCTTCAAATTCAGCTTGAATAGCCGCTTTTTCAGCCAGTTCTTCAACCGATGGAGCCGGAGCTGGAGGCTCAATCAAATTAAAAAACATTTCAGGTAAATTCAGGACAATTTCACGACCATCGACAGTCGTAGAGAACGCATGCCCTTGAACACGATAACTGCCATATTCGGTCACTTTAGGTAAAAAGAGAATTTGATTTGCACTGGTCACGGTTTGAACGGTTAAAGGCAGCGATAAACCGGCAGGACCAACTAACTCAAATTCAAAATGTGTTTGCGCCAGTATCACCACTGATTCATCAACCGCTAATTGGATCTGCCATATCTCTTTTAATGGGTCGCTATTAGGCACCATTTTAACCTGTATTGGTTGTGCTGAAAGCTCAAAAGGCATTGTATATTCGCGCTCAAACACATTATTTCGCGCAGTGACATTAAGCACATAATGACCCGCGGGTTGTTGCAAATTTTGGCTGCCAGTAAAGATGCCATCGTCTGGAACTTCATCAAACAATTCACCATTGTCTTTATATTCACCAACAATAACAGTACCAGTAGCAAAATTATCGTCAGTAGCAAGGTGTTGACTGGTAAAACGAGCGGTCCATTCCACCATATAGTCTAAACCCGGCATTCTCATGGTTAAATCATCACCTAACAGCCTTGCCGTCACCTTCAGGCGTTCGCCCTGATAAAGAGGCTGAGGTAAAGGTTCCACTGCAATATCGAGTGCAGAAATTTTTTGAATGGTCGATCCTTCCACACTGCCTAATAACTGCCAAGGACCAGGCATCGGCTTCTCAATATAAATCATGTCGGCAGCAATACCGTCGACCCACTTGACGGTTTGTGGATGACGATTTGAATACCATTTACTGCCATCGGGTAAAATCACCACAACGGGGGGCTGAACCATAGCTCCGTTGGATCACTAATGTGAGATGATCAACCATATGATCAATGCGAAAACGATTTTTTAATTCTGCGGCTTGCGATGCAGCTACCACTGAAGCTTGGGCAGTAGATTGCCAAACCAAGATGATACTTAGCAAAAATAAATAAGAAATCGCTAGATAACCGGCACGAATGGCACTCATAAAAGTTGGTTTACCCTCTCCAGAGACATTTACCTGACTTCTCAATGAGATCAAGTCGTTGTTCGTGTAATAGTAATTCATCGGCTGACGCGCCAACGACTTTAAGATTAAACGCTGCAGGATCGATATTTTTTATCCCGCCGCCCTCTTGACCTGCTTTTTCATTAGACAAATTAAACTTAATTTGTCCACCGGTCATGATTAAATAAACGTCAGCGAGAATTTCAGCATCAAGTAACGCCCCATGATAGGTGCGACGTCCATTGTCGATGCCATAACGTCGACACAGTGCATCTAGGTTATTTTTTTGACCAGGATGTAACCTTTTGGCAATGGCTAAACTGTCTAAAATACTGCAAATATCTTTGGTTTTGGGACCAACTGGATTGAGTTTGGAAAACTCATGATCCATAAAGCTGACATCGAAGTTAGCGTTATGAGCGACAATTTCAGCACCATCAATAAAATCAATAAAATCTTTGGCGATTTGGTGAAACCGTGGCTCATTGGCAACACGATCATTGGTAATGCCATGCACTTGAATCGCTTCTTCATCAATGGCTTGACCAGGATTAATATATTGATGATAAGTCCTGCCGGTTAAACGGCGATTGATCACCTCAACACAACCAATTTCAATAATGCGATGTCCCACATAAATAGGGCCACCAGCTTGGTTCATACCTGTGGTTTCGGTATCGAGAATAACTTGACGACTTGCACTAGAAATAATGTTCATATTTTTTACTCATTCAGCCCTCGCCTTTGTATAAATTGAGTATACTGGCGCGAATATTTAGCTATGGTAACAACTTGATGGCCGAACTCAAACAGCTGTATATCTTTACTGATGGTTCTTGCTTAGGAAACCCAGGGCCGGGTGGTTATGGCGTGGTAATGAAATATAAACATCAGCAGCACGAAATGGCTGACGGATTTTCATTAACGACCAATAATCGGATGGAGCTTTTGGCTCCAATTATCGCATTAGAAGCCTTACATGAGCCCTGTAATATCATTTTAACCAGCGACAGTCAGTACATGCGCCAGGGTATTATGACGTGGATCCATGGCTGGAAAAAAAAGGGCTGGATAACTTCAACTAAGCAACCAGTTAAAAATGTAGATTTATGGAAACGTTTAGACGCAGTAAGTCAATTACACAAAATTGACTGGCGCTGGGTAAAAGGCCATGCGGGCCATATTGAAAATGAACGTTGTGACGTATTAGCCCGAAAAGCCGCAGAAGCTAAACCTCAACAAACTGATATTGGTTATCAGCCCGAATAAGAGTTAAGCTCATTATTTGCATATACCTAGGAATTTTTGGGCTTTATCAACGCTTTTTCAACACCTTGGGTATTTGTTAATCCTGAACGACCTGCCGTTGGCGCCGGCGACCAGGTAGGCGCTTTTATTTTGGATTTATCTTTAATGGGTGTTAGCGGAGTGGTCATTTTTCGAGCCACGATTAAATAGACACTGCCCGTGCTAGGTAACCAGTTAGCAATACTTTTTTGCCACAATGGAGTTTGCGGGCTTTTTTTAGCTTGATGGCCACGGTTATCCGCACCTTGTCCTAACAACGAATGATACATTAAACGCTCATCCGCTAAGACTTGATAGCCCAATAACCCAAGCCAATCTTTCACTCTAGATGGCATAAAAAACTGCCCACTCCAAGGCAATTGAGTTTGATACTTTGGCAAAATCTTACCAATAAAAGCAGGACTGACAGGGTTAAAACCGACAATGAATATATAACCACTGCTAATGAGAACCCGGTCAAACTCACGTAAAATTTGATAGGGATCTGACTCGAACTCGAGTAAAAAACAACTTAATACTGTGTCAATAGCACTTTGCTGTATGGGTAAATGGTGTGGGTCAGCCTGAATACTGGCATTTGTAGCGTCATAAACAGAAAAATGCCGAGTAATACTGCAAGATAAACTATTTACCTGACCACTTAACGCCCCAACCTTGAGTAAATGATAACCAAATATACGGGGCCACCAAGGAGCCAATTTAGCTTCTATCTCGGTTTGCAATAACTCACCAAAAGGTAAATCTTGCCAAATAAGGGGTTTTAACATGAAGCCCGCCAAGGTTTATTGTGCAAAAATGCTGTATTGATTAGATTCACTCTACCATAAGGTATTTAATTTTCAGCTAAGCATAATTGAAACTTCGATCTGTCTTTACTTGAAGTTATTAAACGATATCCGTTACCCTAACAGATAGTCAATCATCACTCGAGTCAGATTATGCTTAACGTTCATACCATTGCAGCTTTTAATGACAACTACATTTGGTTAATCCATCAAACAAACAGCCTTAATGCTTATGTGGTTGATCCAGGTTGTGGTCAAACTGTTATCGATTATTTAGCCACTACCGATCTAAACCTCATTGGCATATTGATTACTCATCATCATAGTGATCACACTGGCGGTATCGAAAAACTGCAACAACACTTCAATGATAACTTGACTGTTTATGGACCCAGTAACGAGCGCATTGATGGATTAACCCAGCCGTTGACCCTAGAGACAACGATGAGTATCGAAATTCCACATTTAGGACTAACTCAAGTCATGGCCGTTCCAGGGCATACTTTAGGTCACATTGCTTATTATATTGACGATAAATTATTTTGTGGCGACACCCTATTCAGTGGCGGGTGTGGACGTTTATTCGAAGGAACGCCTGAGCAAATGTTGCATTCGTTAACTATGTTAGCCAATTTACCTGATAAAACTCTGGTTTTTTGTGCTCATGAATATACCCGGTCCAATCTGGATTTTGCCTTACATGTCACGCCAAAAAATTTACAATTAATTGATTATGCCAAAAAAGTGGATCAATTACGCTCACAAAACAAACCGACCATTCCGAGTTCTATCGCGACAGAAAAAGCCATAAATCCGTTCCTTCGCTGCCATTTAAATGAGACCCAAGTCGCAATATCCGCTAAGAGTGGGGTCGACAATATTAATGAGATTCAATCATTTACTTTAATAAGAGAATGGAAAAACCAATTCTAAAGTAACATGAAAACACTTTAATAAGACAAGCTAAATAATTTAATCTACAATGCCAAACTGAACTAAAGCATGACCAACAGAGTCTCATAGGCACTTGGTATGTTCGAGCCTTTATTTTAACGCCCTGAGAACTTGAGGAAGTGTATCTTCAAATGAAAGCAAACTTATTTATTATTGCTGGTAGCATACTGGCAATAACAGGGTGTCAGACCCTTCAAAGTACTAGCCCGCAAACAGATATAGATCAACAGACTGTCGCCATTAACGCTAAAAGCAAAAAGTCGTCGGCAGTAACACTAGATGAGATAGAAGTACAAGTTTCCGAAGTCAATAATCTATGGCTGCGGATCGGTAATGAAATGACACTACCGATAACAGACAACGAATTAGTTGCTCGCTATCGACAGTGGTACATCGATAATCCCAAGCATTTAGAAATTATCACTCAACGCGCTAGCCCATTTTTGTATTATATTGTCGATCAACTCGAAAAGCGTCATTTGCCAATTGAACTGGCCTTATTACCGATAGTTGAAAGTGGTTTTGATCCACTAGCCTATTCCAGCGGCCATGCCTCAGGCCTTTGGCAATTAACCGCGCCAACTGCAACGTCTTTTGGGGTAAAAACTAACTGGTGGTACGACGGTCGCCGCGATGTGGCCTCGTCAACTAAAGGTGCATTAGACTTAATTCAGTACCTTTATCCTAAAATGGATCAAAATTGGCTTTATACACTTGGCGCATACAATTCAGGTGAAGGTCGAATTTTAAATGCGATTAAGCACAACCAAGCTCGCGGCAAATCAACAGATTTTTGGTCGTTATCGTTACCCAAAGAAACGGCACATTACGTCCCACAATTATTAGCATTGGCTGATGTCATTAAGCATGCCGATAAATATGGCATAACGTTAACGCCTATCGACAATGTGCCGCAAATAGAAGTTGTTCCTATTGAGAGCCAACTTGATATCAACCTAGCAGCCGATTTAGCTCAAATTGATATAGTAGACTTAAAGGCGCTCAATCCGGGTTTAAAGCGTTGGGCAACTGCACCACAAGGACCGCATCAATTAATATTGCCTAGTGATAAAGCAACAAACTTTAAACTTGCATTAGCCACTATAGAACCAGACTCTCGTATTAACTGGGTTCGCTATAAAATTAAGTTTGGTGACAGCATCAGTCGAATTGCTGACCAATTTGAAACAACGGCATCTTTAATTAGAAGCAGTAACGGTATTAAAGGCAATAACATTATTGCTGGACGATTTTTAATTATTCCGGTTGCTGCGAAAGACCCAGATTTAGCGACTATGACAGCAGACCAAGTTCTCGCTCGTAAAGCGGTTGTGAAATCTAGCCCCAACAAGCAAAGCTATACGGTAAAGTCTGGTGATTCATTATGGAAAATATCTCAGTCACAACAAGTGACAGTGGCACAATTAATGAAGTGGAATAACCTGACAAAACAGTCAACGTTATCAATAGGTAAAAACTTAGTTATTTATCCAAATGAAATGACAGCAAGCACCAGTAATAATGAAAAAACGGTTAACTACCGTGTTCAATCAGGTGATTCATTGGCGCGTATAGCAGTAAAATATAAAGTGACGGTGGCAGAGTTAATTGAATGGAATAGTTTGCAAAACAGCAAGTTAATTCAACCTGGTCAAATATTAAAATTGATTATGACCAATAGCTAACTAACAGTGCTTCTAAGATGATTATCATATAACAGTTTTCACCTTAGTACTGATTTTGGATTATAAAAAAGGACAAGTATGCACTTGTCCTTTTTTTATGTTTTAAGATTAATAGCCATGCTAACTTATTAGGCGCTTATATCTGTGTGGCAACAGATATTCTAGGCAAACTTCACCACCTAAGTACCTTGTAGCTAACGTTATAATTCAAGGCTGTAGTCACAATAAGCGACGACAGCCTTTATTCTCAACGAGAATGAATTAAATCCCTAACTTCTTAAATAACCCCTCTTTTAGCTTTTCTTTAGCTTTATCGGTTTCACCTTTAAGCTTGCCTTCCAATAATGCCTTCGTATCAATGCCAAACTTAGGCTCTTGGAATGTGCCTTTTATGGTTAGAGGAATATCAACACCTTTAAGCGACTCATCATTAGCGTCACCCTGTCCTGACAACGACCCAACGACACTCGTTGTTAATGCATAATCTAAGGTTTCTGACGCGATGTTTGCCGTCCCTTTACCCGCTAAACGAATTAAGGGGGCAGCCATGGCCAAATCAGGATTAGTCACAACGGCATCTTTCATGGTGAAACTGCCAGTCAGGCTGGTAAAGTCAGTTTTTAACTCTTCTTTATTGGATTCAGACAAGTCGCCTTTTAATTTTTGCTGAGCACTACGGATCATCTGTGGAATGTTAACCCCATAAAGCGAACCATCAGCGACTTCAAATTTACCAACGGCATCAAGGTTCTTTTTCAGATTATCAGCAATTAAACTCGAGCCGCTGCCTTTAACTTCAAAGCTTGCAGTACCTGAAATTAAATCCACTTCAGCCGCATCGGTTAAAAGTGGACGAATTTGCACACCAATCAATTTCTTATCAAATTGATATGTTGGCACTGCCTTGCGAGCATCCAATTTTGCACTTAGTGCTAACTTGCCTTGGTATAAGTCAGCGGTAAGCGACGACAAGTTCAAGATACCTTTATTGATAGCCATTTTCATTTGCCAGTTTTGCGTGAGCATATTGCTGACTTTAATTGATTTAGCCGTTAAACTTAGGGTGAGATCTACTGATTTAAGTGCTGACAGATCAGGCTCTTGAGTCGATACTGTGTCGGTCTTTGTGGCAGACTCTTCAGTATTACCTTCTTGCTTTGGGAACAGCGCATCAAGATCAATATCACCCACGTCTAAACTCATCGCAATTTTAGGAACGCTATTAGCATAGTTAACCTTAATGTCCCCGGTGGCAGCCAAGTCCATAGCAGACATTCTAGTCAATTGCAGATTGATAGTTTTGGCATCCAGTGCCATTGTCATTTGTGTCGTGAGCTCAGCGGTAACCGATTTATTCGGCAAGCTGTCACCTTTGGCGTTATGTACCATAGCAAAATCATTAATAGTGACATGATTCAATGCTTGATCAATTTTGACTTTACCTTGTCCAGATGATGCAAGCTGCATATCTGGCAATGTCGCAGAAAACTCATAAGCAAAATCAGCAAACTGACCCAGGCTAAACTGACCTAAGGTGAAGCTTTTTAAATTAAAGGTCTGCGTCGTATTGCTGGCCATATCAATGAGGTTAATATTGGTATTCGTCAGTTCAATACCACCTATATCAAATGTCTCTAATGACATAGGTTTGGCATCATTGGTTGCTGCAGTTTGTGGTTTATCCGCCGTACTTTTTGACACTAATCCATCAAAACTGGTTGTACCGTCTTTTTGCGTAACCAGATTCAGCGTTAAACCATCAAGCTTTAATAAATCTACTTCAATCTGTTGGCTAAATAATGGCATTAGCGCCACATTCGCAACAGCCTCATTCACATTGAGCATGGATGCAGGAGTAAAGCCATCTGGGTTAGTAAGAGTTATACCACCGAGCTTAATGCCTAAAGAGGGAAACACACTCCAGCTTAAGTCTTGGGTAATTTGTAAATCACGACCGGTTTGTTTTTTAACGGCATCAACTATTTGCGGTTTAAAGTTATTAAGGTCGAAAAACATTGTTAAGTAGACGGTCACACCTACTACTAGAGTTAGCACAATTGCTAATAACCATTTTACTACTTTCATTGTTGCTTCCTTGTCTGTTGATTGTTTACGCTAAAATAGTAAGATCTAATGCCTGCTTACTGACGGCAACACCATTTAAATCAGCATAGATCATCATTCCAGGAAAGATGCTGACACCCGCAATCTCAATAGCTACATTGACATCACCAACATCTTTTTTATCCGTTTTAATCGGATTTGTACCTACTGCTTGCACACCGATCTGCATAGTATTAATCGTACCTGCATCACGAATACAGCCATTAATAATGATACCTTCCCAACCATTGTCATATGCATTGAGAGCTATCATGTCACCTAATAGCGCACGTCTAGTCGAACCGCCGCCGTCCACAACCAATACTTTTCCTTGACCATTTTTGGCTAATTCAGATTTAACTTTGGAATTATCTTCGAAGCATTTTACCGTCACTACTTCACCGTAAAATATCGGCTTAGCACCAAAGGACTGCCATGGATTAGGCAATAAAACTAATTGCTCAGGGTAATGATCGAATAGATCAGGTAATAAATCTAGCATAAGTCCTCCTTGAAAATCAGAATCTTAGATTACTAATTATTAGGCAATTCAACAAGTTTTGTTAACGATATATTATTCACTTTAAAAAGTACTGCTAGTCCAGACTATCAAGCGCTGTACAAACCAAGTTAAAGAGTGACTTATACAATAAAAATGCATATAATTTCCGAAAAATAACGTAAACAATCATACTTATGAGTGACGATTTAAATTTACAGAAAATGATGGATGCGTTTGACGAGCTAGACTTCGAACAACGCACAACAACAAACCTTGAAAATGCACGTAATAAACAACAAATGACAGCGTATATTGATTCGTTGGATTTTAGTTTGCGTCGTTTATTAATATTGCAAGACACGGTCAATTCAATTGTTGAACAAAAAAAATTAGACCTGCTTAAACAAGAACATATCCAAACCTATAAAACAAAAATCATCAATCTATCTCGAAAATATAATATCTCATATCAAGATGTCATCGATATTATGGTGCAATTGCCACGTTAATAGTGATGCTCTGCCTCTTTCGCTTTGGTTGTAAAATATAAACGTTCAATCGGACTAAAAAACATTAGCCCGATTGACAATGTATTATTTTACTCTAAATTGCTCCACAAGCTGATGCAACTTGATCGCACCTTTTTCAATATCCATACTGCCTTTATTGATCAATTCATTTTGAGTTCTGTTATCTAATGACATGTCATTGATACGGGTAATATTCATATTAAGCTCTGTAATAACGGTACTTTGCTCCTCTGTTGCCGCCGCAATTTGAATATTCATTTGCGAAATCTGATCAATGGACGATTTAATGTTATTGAGTGCTCCAACGACTTGCTGAGTTTCATTAACGGTTTCTGATGATTTAGTTTTAGCTCTTTCAACAGAGGAATTAACGCTATCGATGGCACTTCTGATGGCATCGATAATAAGATTAATCTCACTTGTTGATGCTTGGGTACGACTTGCCAGCGTTCTAACCTCATCAGCCACGACGGCAAAGCCACGGCCAGCCTCACCGGCTCTGGCAGCTTCAATCGCCGCATTCAATGCGAGTAAATTAGTTTGATCGGCAATCCCAACAATAACATCAAGAATTTGCCCGATTTTACTCGAACTGACTTGTAAGCTTTTAGCAACCTCTTCTGTTGCGGCTAATTCTGTCGATAGCTCTGATATTTTTTGCATCGCATTATCGACAACGGCAGCGGATTTATCTGCTTCAGTGTCTGCATTATGTGTACTTTCTGCTGCCAACTGTGCGTTAGAGGCCACTTCAGATGCCGTTACCGACATTTGGTTAATGGCAGTGGCAACATTAGTTGTTTCGGCTTGTACGTTGGATGAAATTTGATTAGCCTGCTGTGTAATCGTTGACATATTCTTCGCCAAGCGGCTTGATTCATCGACTGAGTCGCTGACAGAGATAATCACTTTTTGGACTTTTTCAATAAAAGTATTGAAATGATGAGCAATTTGTTTGAGCTCATCATTACCCTCTTCGGACAACCGTAGGGTTAGATCCCCCTCACCCTTAGCAATATTCTTAAACGCTGCAATGGTCTCAACCATAGGACCTGAAATACTGCGAATGATAAAAAATAATAATAAGATGACCGGCAGCCACACCAGTGTCAGTAATAATAGGTATTGGGTTATAAATTGGTTTCTATCAGCTTGAATGTCATCAACATAAATACCTGTACCGATAATCCAGCCCCAGGGTTTAAATCGCTTAACTACAGACATTTTCGGACTTGGGTTTTCCTGCTGGGGTTTATTCCACATGTAATCAACCCGAGCAACATCTTTTTGTTCCGTACCTTGGATCATTTTTTGAAACAGTTTTACCCCATTTGGATCTTGCATTGCTAATACCTTGGTATTAACTAACTGTTTTGCAAAAGCATGCTGGATCATGGTGCCTTGAATATCAATAGTGAAATAATACTCGTTACCTGAATAGCGCAGTTTATCTATTGCAGCTAATGCTAAAGTTTTAGCCTCATCTTCAGCCATACTTCCAGACTGAACATCTTGATAATATTTATCAGTTATTGCGATTGCAACATCGACTAACGCATTTAACTTGGCTTCTTTTTCATTAATTAACACATTTTCAACTCGCGTTAATGAAAACCAGAAAAACAATCACAGTAGCGATAATGGCTAGTGCCAACATGCCGAGTAAACGGTTAGAAATAGTGGTTTTACGAAAAAACATATTTGTTGGGTTCATACGGGCACCATGACATTATAATTAAAATGGTTTTGAAATGATTATTAACTCAGACTCAGCAATAATATGTATAGTATAAAATCAATTGAATCAAGCTACTGTTTTGTAACTGTTGTGCCTTACTGGACAGTTGTCAATATTTTCACTTAAAAATCGCAAAAAAATAAATGCTTAGTGGTAAACAATGATAAATAAACACTGGCGAAACTCTCACTTTACGAACGCAGATACTGAGAGTGCATTTGGGTAGTATTTTAGCCATCGAATGACGACTGGCTTAGCACAATTTATCGCTCAAACCAAACACATGACTCGCTATTGGTATTCGTCTCTTGCGGGAAAATAACTCCTGCTATATGTACAAATATCATCAATAAATGACCAACCAATATTTAGTCTTAATAAATCATTAGTCAGTTTCTGCCCTGACTCAGTTACAGCGAAAGCAACAGTGCTTAAGCTTACTTAGCATTAATGAACATGGCTTTTTGATGGTTCCGTCGCTTAATGTAGGCTTGATGCCAGCGTAAGTGATCATTGTTTATCTCTATTATAAACAACGTATTAATAAAAGAGCATATTATGAAACGAACAAACATTCTCATAACAGGGGCAAGTTCAGGTTTAGGGCGCGGCATGGCAATTGAGTTTGCTAAACAACATCATAACCTTGCACTATGCGCCAGACGTATGGACCGCCTTGAAACATTAAAACAAGAATTACTCGTCATTAATCCTAATATCAAGGTGATAATTAAGTCACTTGATGTAAATGATCACCCACAAGTTTTTGACGTATTTAATCAATTTAAGCAAGAGTTTGGACAGCTGGACCGAGTCATTGTAAACGCAGGCATGGGTAAAGGCGCATCTATAGGCACTGGCTTTTTTGCTGCTAATTTGCAGACTGCGCAAACTAACTTTATTGCCGCTATCGCCCAATGTGAAGCGGCGATGACAATTTTTCGAGAACAAAACAGTGGGCATCTAGTGACTATTTCGTCTATCAGTGCTGTTCGTGGATTTAGACGTGCAATGACTGTTTATGCTGCCACAAAAGCCGCCGTGACTTCATTGTCTGAAGGTATCCGCATCGATGTACTGAACACACCGATTAAGGTTACTTGTGTACATCCGGGATTTATTCGCAGTGAAATTAACCAAAAGGTAAAAACGGTACCGTTTATTGTTGATACTGAAACGGGCTGTAAAGCCATGGTGAAGGCTATTCAGAAAGAAAAAGCCAATGCATTTGTCCCTAGTTATCCTTGGGCCATTTTACACTGGGTATTACGTATTGCTCCGCTGAGCATGCTGCGCAACATGAGTTAAGTTAATCATAGTCACATAGCAACACAAGCACCTAGCGACGAGGGTAACTTAATCACTCTTGATTAACTCATCATGGCCGAGTTTTATTTACCCAAAGAGAAATAAGCTCAGTTGGGGATAAAAGTGATTATCAAATCATTTTTTGTCTGGCTAACCTTATTGAATTAACCTGTAATGGACTCACATGACTCTGCTTGTAATACGAGAATCCGCTTTTATTTGCCGAAAAAGGCAAATCTGATACCAATAAGGACAAGTATGGGTACTTGGCCTTATTTGTCCAATGTATCAAGCCAAGCAGGGTTAACCATCTTACACGCTTAAACTGTATAAGATTGTGGCCAAACATAACCATAAATTGATTCATTATAGATTGGATATGAACCACATTATTTTTCCATTAACCGATAATGCAATATCTTAATACATTGATTATTAATCACTTATACAGCAACGCTGACTATTCAACATCTAACATAGGCCACAAAACAATACAGTCTTCTAAGTATTTCACTTTCGTTTCGTTAACTGTTTTCCCTTGTACCGAAATTCCCGCCGCATGCATGGCATCTTTATTTCCTGTCAGTAACGGATGCCAACTCGGTAACCCTTTGCCAGCATATACGCGCCGATAAGCACAACTATCAGGCAACCAAGTCAACTCAGCGATATTGACTGGTGTAATTGCTGTACATTCAGGTACATAGGTGAAGCGTTCAGGATAACGACGACAACCACAACTGCTGTCATCCAGTAGATGGCATGCAGCATTAGTATAATAAAGCTCGTCAGTTTCATCGTCGATGATTTTATTTAAACAACACTTACCGCAGCCGTCACACAGCGATTCCCATTGTTCGGTGGTCATATCTTCTAAGGGGGTGGTAGTCCAAAACTGAGTCATCATTGGTTATCTAATGTAGCTTTTATCGAAATTTGCCTGCATTTTACACCCAATGGGCCGCAATTTACTGCTTAATTTTTTCAGACAAATAAGTTATCGCCAAAGTATCATGCAAAGTCGGGTTAAATTGATGTAATAAAAGGAAGTTATCGTAGACTAAATAAAAACGCCCTTTCGATCCATCAGGTGCAATTAAGGACACCTTCATATCACTGCGTTGTGGTAAATCTGCACCATTAAAACGCCTAATACCATAAGCCTGCCACTGTACAAATGTGTGATTGACTCTTAAACCAAGCAAACCAGGATCGAGTGCCATAGTGGGTTTCACCTGTCTTCCCCATGTAGAACCAGACTGCCAACCTTGTTGATGCAACATATTCGCCAGCGATGCAAAAGCATCATCCATACTGTTCCAAACATCAATCCTGCCGTCTTTATCAGCATCAACAGCATACCTTAGCAACTGGCTCGGCATCATTTGCATCTGCCCCATCGCCCCTGATGAAGAACTCAGCAATGCATCTTCACTGATTTTTTTTTGCTCAATTAACTTAAGTGCAGCAATAAATTCAGCAATATAAAATGCTTCTTCATCGCCTTTGTAGGCAAGTGAGGCTAAAACCGATAATCCAGGGAAACGCCCTGGCTGCTCACCAAAACGAGAATTCATACCCCATAATGCCATCAAAAAACGCGACTGCACTTGATACGTGTTACTCAACTGCTCGAGTTTTGACTCATGCTGCAATAACATTGCTCTTGCAGTACTGACGGTGATTTCGGGTACAGCTTGTGGGATGAAGTCTTCTAATGTCTTAGGTTGATCGACTGAGGGGTTGAGATTGGCTTTCTTAAATATCTTAACCGTCGCAATATTGCGTTCTGCTATAGCTTGGTTAACGCCCGCAGCGAGTGCTTTTTGTTGTAGCAATAATAGATAGTCATCAAAATTGTGATGGCTGTCTTCAGCCATCACAACATGAGAGCAAAAGAAGTAAAAAAAAACGCTTAGAATGATTCTGGGGATCATATTAGTGTTGATTACTCCTTTAAGATTATGCTTATTTCTTAAGCGCTAATTCTTGTTTATGCTGTTCGAGTAAATTAACCGGCGGTGGTGGTATTTGTAAGTAATAACCCTGTTCAACTAATGCAGACTTCACTTTATTAATATCTGCGATGCCCAAGTGATCTCGTTTAGATAGTGGGACAATCATTATTAATGACGGAGTACCAAACATTGCCATTAAAGGCTCAGGAACGTCATCAAATACATCACGTTTTTTGACAAAAAGGTAAGTATCCGCTCTTCGACCGCTTTTATATACTGCACATATCATTTTAGTGTAAATTTCCAAAGGTTCAAACTTGATAGTCAACTAAGCACACTATAACATGGTGACACAAAAAATAATTGTAAATCAGTTTATCGCTGAAGTATGGAGAATCACGCCGGGATGGCTAAACAAAATCTCGAATTAAAGGCTACGTCTTTTACATTATCAGTGCTGCATATTAATCATCACGATCTCGATATTATTGCTGCTGAATTAGACAACAAGCTGACACAAGCGCCGCAGTTTTTTTTGGGCGCACCATTGGTATTAAATTTATCAGCCATTCAGCATATCCAAATTGATTTTAATGCCCTAAAACAATTATTGATTGACCGTAACCTTATTATTGTCGGCATTACCGACGCCACCCCAGAGCAAGTTGAACAAGCAAAACACATGGGGATTGCTGTGGTAAAGTCTGGCAAACAAGCGCGTAAAGCAGAACTTCCTGAACGAGCAACTAAAATTGTTAAGCAAAATGTGCGTTCTGGACAACAAATATACGCACAAAACGCTGATTTAATCATTTTTGGTGCAGTTGGTAATGGCGCTGAAGTCATTGCTGATGGTAGCATTCATATATATGGTGCTCTTCGTGGTAAAGCCATGGCGGGTGCAGCGGGAGATAATCAAAGTGTGATTATCGCTAACTCGTTAGAAGCAGAATTAGTATCGATTGCTGGACAGTATTGGTTGACTGAACACTTGCAACAATACGACTTAAGCCAAAGAGGTTGTATTCGCCTTGAGGGCGCATCCCTTACTGTTGAAACATTGCCCCAATAATCGGCAAACACAAGGATATAAATATAAATGGCGCAAATTATTGTTGTCACATCAGGTAAAGGTGGTGTGGGAAAAACAACATCCAGTGCAGCAATTGCCACCGGATTGGCTTTAAAAGGACACAAAACAGTCGTTATCGACTTTGACATTGGTTTACGCAATCTTGATCTGATTATGGGTTGTGAGCGCAGGGTCGTATACGATTTTGTTAATGTCATCAATGGTGAAGCCAATTTGAATCAAGCGTTAATTAAAGATAAACGCTGCGACAAATTATTTATCTTACCCGCGTCTCAAACACGGGATAAAGATGCGCTGACCAAAGAAGGCGTCGGCCGAGTCCTTGAAAATTTAGCCAAAGATTTCGACTTTATTGTGTGTGATTCACCAGCGGGTATTGAACAAGGTGCAATGATGGCACTTTACTTTGCCGATATTGCCATTGTCACGACCAATCCAGAAGTGAGCTCAGTACGTGATTCAGACCGTATTTTGGGCATGCTGCAGAGTCGCTCGCGTCGAGCTGAATTGACTTTGGAACCTATCAAAGAATATTTACTATTAACTCGCTACTCGCCGGCCAGAGTTAAAACAGGTGAAATGCTCAGTGTTGAAGATGTGCAGGACATCCTTGCTATTGAATTGCTGGGGGTTATCCCTGAATCTCAGTCGGTATTGAAGGCGTCAAACTCAGGTGTACCTGTGATTATTGACCAAGAAAGCGATGCAGGCTTGGCTTACGGCGATACCGTTGCGCGTTTATTAGGCGACGATATACCAATTCGATTTATTACAGAAGAAAAAAAGGGATTCCTTAAAAGGATATTTGGGAGCTAATTATGTCGATACTTGATTATTTTAGAAGCAGTAAAAAGCCCAATACCGCGTCATTGGCAAAAGAGCGATTACAAATTATTGTGGCTCATCAGCGTGGAGAACGTGGTGCACCGGATTACTTCCCAAAGATGAAACAAGAAATCATCGAAGTGATCCGTAAATATGTGCAAATATCAGATGACCAAGTCTCTGTGCAGTTAGACCAAAATGATGACAACTTATCTGTACTAGAACTTAACGTCACCTTACCGGACACTAAGTAACGCTCATCTTTTTAGATTGACTGACTTAATATAACAAAAAGGATACTGGCATTGCTGCCAGTATCCTTTTTCGTTTAATGACGCTATTGAATTAATTAAACTTAACTTGGGCAAGTAAATTACCGACCAATTGTCCGCGCCACCCCACAAAGAGTAGTGGTGTTGGTGTTTGCTTATTGTGATACAACCAGAGCAAAAACTCGTGAATATGGCGCTTCGAACCAACAAATTCTAATGCAACGTTTTCACGCTCACATAGCTCAGTTAATATCGTTTTAACTTCTTTGAAAGCCGATTTATAACCAGACTTTAGTGCCACAACATCTACCTCTTCAGGTAAATCTGTTAAATCTGCAGTCGCCATTACCGCTAATAAATCTTTACCGTGTATGCGTTTTTCTTGATCAGTTAAATCATTTAAACTGTTGAGCTCAGACAATGTTGTGGGCTGCTTTTTGGCCAATGCAATTAATGCATGGTCCTTGACCACAAAGCCAAGCGCAAGATTACGGCTCACCGCTTTGGTCAATCGCCACTTAGCCAATACCTTTAAGTAGGCTAACTGCTGACTTGATAACTGAAAGGCATTTTTAACTTTAAGGTAAACACTGTCACCTTCTGGCAGTGACAAACGTCCCTCGGTCATACGCTGACCTTCTTCAAACAGCCATTCGAGACGATTTTCTGCTACAAGCTTCTGTTGTAACTGAGGATATAATTTATACAAATAAAATACATCATTGGCAGCATACTGCAATTGTGAATCAGACAATGGACGATTCATCCAATCGGTTCGTGATTCACCCTTATCAATTTCAACTTGCAAGCATGCATCTACAAGTTTGGCATAACCTAAGCCATGACCTAGGCCCGCAAAACTAGCCGCAATTTGGCTGTCAAATAATGGACTAGGTTGGCATTCGCCATAATGAGCAAATACCTCAAGATCTTCGCTACATGAATGCACTAACTTAACAATATTGGGGTCAGTTAATAGCTGCCAAAATGGGCTTAAGTCTTTAATCGCAACCGGATCAATTAATGCTAGGGTTTTACCATCATAAGCTTGGATGAGGCCTAATTTAGCATAATAGGTTCGAGTACGGACAAACTCAGTATCAAGCACTAATAAGGCGCTGTGTTGGTATTGTTCAACTAATGACAACAAACTGGCATCATCGCTGATATATTCAAACGTTAACAAAATAGGCTCCGCTAAAAAGGGATGTGAGTAATGGTTATAAACTGAGAATTGCCAAGTATAAAAAAGCCGGCTCAGTTGCCGGCTATCATTTTATGCTTTGTTAACTTCATCTCGAAGTTGTCGGCGTAAAATTTTACCCACATTGGTTTTCGGTAATTCGTCCCTAAATTCTACCAGTTTAGGAATTTTATATCCCGTTAAATGATGACGACAATGCTTAATCAACTCTTCTTCTGTAAGTGACTTGTCTTTTGCGACCACAAAAATCTTCACTAATTCACCGCTGGCATCATTAGGAACGCCAACCGCAGCGACTTCAATAACCTTGGGATGTAACGCGACAACCTCTTCCACTTCATTTGGGAACACGTTAAAACCAGACACTAAAATCATGTCTTTTTTGCGATCGACAATGAAAAAGAAACCTTTTTCATCCATATAGCCAATATCGCCAGTCGCTAACCAACCATCTTTATCAATCACAGTGGCAGTTTCTTCCGGACGTTGCCAATATCCCTGCATGACTTGCGGACCTTTAGCAAATAACTCGCCGGTTTCACCCTGAGCTAATACTTTTGAATCTTCATCTCTAATTTGAATCGTGGTCGATGGTGCAGGAAAACCAATAGAACCATTATACCCACTGAGGTTGTATGGGCAGCATGTAACTAATGGTGAAGCTTCAGTCAAACCATAACCTTCGAGTAAGCGTGTCTTAGTAAGGTTTTGCCATTTATCCGCGACCGCACGCTGCACCGCCATACCACCGCCAATAGACAATTTTAAACCAGAAAAATCAAGTTGAGTAAATTCTTCATTATTGACCAAAGCATTGAATAAGGTATTAACACCGGTTAAGACAGTAAACGGGTACTTTTTCATCTCAGCAACAAAAGCAGGAATGTCACGAGGATTGGTGATCAATAAATTTTTGCTGCCTTTATGTAAAAACAGTAAACAATTCACTGTTAGGGCAAAAATATGGTACAGAGGCAATGCTGTCACGACAAACTCTGCACCATCATCAAGGGCTGGAGAATAAGCACCACTGGCTTGCAAAACGTTACTGACCACGTTTTTATGGCTTAACATAGCACCTTTAGAGACTCCAGTCGTGCCACCGGTATACTGTAAAAAAGCCAAATCCTCGCCACCAATATCGGCCTTAATGTACTGTAGGCGTCGACCTTTAGAGAGCGAATCACGAAACGATAATGCATGTGGTAAATGGTATTTTGGTACCAATCTTTTGATGTATTTAACCACAAAATTAACTAACGTGCGTTTCGGGGCACTGAGTTGATCGCCAAGATTGGTAATAATCACCGACTCAATCGGTGTTTGCTCAACAATCTCTTCTAAGGTGTTAGCAAAGTTTGACACCACGACGATAGCTTTAGAGCCAGAATCAACCAATTGATGCTTTAATTCCCGTGGGGTATAAAGTGGATTGACATTAACCACCACCATACCAGCACGCAAAATACCAAACAGAGCAATAGGATATTGCAGTAAATTTGGCATCATAAGGGCGACACGGTCGCCTTTTTTTAAATGTAATTCATTTTGTAAGTAGGCTGCAAATGCTCGACTTCGTTCTTCGAGTTTTCGGTACGTAATGGTCGCGCCCATATTAATAAACGCAGGCTGATCAGCATATTTTGCTACTGAATCTTCAAACATATCGACTAAAGAACTGAATTGAGATGGGTCGATTTCGGCCGGAACATGTTCAGGTAAGTTATTAATCCAAGGCTGGTCCACAGGTGTCTCCTAATAATACCCACTGTGCTAAGACGTGCATTCCCCGTCAGTGGTAAAATATTTTATTGCCCACGTATCATTAATATTGTTATCGCAGGCTTTATTATGATGCTCGTAGTGACCTAAATCATACAAGTGTTTTAATTTTCGACTATAGTCACATAAATAAAACAAAAATAACAGCGATTTCAGCCAGTGCTACTGCCTATTTAGAATAAATGCTCCAATCGATTCAGCGACGCGATAAGCATTACCCATATGGAGGTGATGATCTCCACTTAACTGAATGATTTCAATATTAGAAAACCATTTATTAGCCTGTTCTGTTGAGGCGGTTAGGTGTTTGTATCCATCGTGACCAACCATGAGTAAAGTAGACGTATTACTAGTGCTCATCAGTGCATCAACCTGCTCAAAACTAAATCGATTAAGTGAATCTAATTTTAATCTAGGGTCACTTCGCCAATGATACTGCCCATCTGTTATTGCCATATTTCGCTTAGTAATAAGCTCACACCATGGAATGGCTAATCCGGTCAGTTTATGGCGGGCTTGTACCGCCAAATCCATAGAAGAATAAGTCGAAGAGTCTCTGTTTACTTGGCGATTAAAACGTTGTTGTTGCAGTAAACCTTTACGCAGACGATCTTTGGCTTTAGAAGCAGATTCAGATAAAGGGGCAAGCGCTTCAATTAATATGAGTTTATGAATATTTTCAGCAAGACAGGCATTATAAGCCGACGCAATTATGCCGCCAAGAGAATGCCCCAATAAAATAATAGGACCTGTATCTTGTGAAAGTGTATGGATGACGGCTTGCAGGTCATAAATATAATCAACCCAATGTAATGGATAACGACCCGGGCGATGATCTGATAATCCATGCCCAGGCCAATCAATACATACGAGTTGAAATTTATCGAATAATTTTTGCTGTGCAAAGGCATGCGCTAGCGGAACAAAACTGTCAGCGTTATCAAGCCAGCCATGTAAAGCTAATATTACTGGCTTGTCAGCATGACCATAACGTTTTGCAGCAAGCGTAATATGAGCCAACGGCAATTGAATTTCTTCTACGTTAACATTCAACATTGTTGACTCACTTTGCAAAAATTATTGAGCTGCTGTTTTGGTAAACTTAAGTGTCATACGATCACTTTCACCAATATCAAGGTACTTTTGCTTATCTTGATCGCCCTTGGCCAAACTTGGGGGTAATGTCCACACACCTTTGTCGTAATCCTTTGTATCTTTAGGATTAGCGTTTATTTCAGAGCTAGCCGCTAATTTAAAACCATATTTATTAGCAAGTTCAACCATTTGGTTTTGTTCCATATAACCACTTTCAGCAGCCATATCGACATTGGCTCGGTGTTCAACAACGCCGAGTGTGCCACCAACCTTTAATACATCATGGGCGGCTTTAAACACACCTTCTAACTCGCCTTTCATGGCCCAATTGTGCAAATTCCGGAACGTTAATACATAATCTGCCGAGTTATCTTTACCTAATGACAATTTAGCCGGTGGATCGAGAGTAACAAACTGAACATTCCCAACACTGGCTTTATTTTCACTGACCCATTGCTCAAACTTCATCCCCGCAGATTTATAATACGCTGTTTGGCGATTATCTTCAGTGGGTTTTGTTTCGAAATTGGCAGCAACATATTGGCCATCAGCGGCTAAATAAGGCGCAAGAATTTCAGCATACCACCCCCCACCGGGCCATAACTCAATCACAGTCTGATCGGGTTTTACACCAAAAAATGCTAATGTTTCTGCTGGATGACGATATTGATCGCGCAGTTTATTTTTAGTCGACCGAAACTCACTGGCCACAGCTTTGGCGAGCGCAGCATTGACCTGCGGCGCAGTAACGGATTTCTCGTCAACACTATCCGCAGCGTATATTACCGTTGACATACCTAAACTTGATAAGCCAATTAAGGCCCCTAACATCATGTTACGTTTCATTTTGACACTCCCTTTTTTCGATCAACTTTACGCCAACAGAGCCATAACATAAACCCACTGAATGCAAGCCATGTCATCACCCATAACCATGCGGGTAGCCAAGTCATTTTAGCTAACATCACCGCATCGCCTTGACCACTTAGCCCCAATAACACCATAGGACTAGCCATGGCATTAAGGATAATCATTAGGCCTAATATACGCAGTAAGGTGTTTAGCAGACTACTATTTTTTAATTTAAGTGGTAACAAAAAAAGTATTATTAATACGCTAAGAATAATGATCGTTAATACATCACGCGCCCAAAAAAGTAATGACGCAGCCACAGTGAGGGCTAACAAGGTTAAGGTAAATCTAATCGTTTGCTTTTGAGTTGCCATCAGAAATATTGAGTATCCCCATAGCGCCGCACCAAAATAACCAGCGTAGGCAATAAGTATACTGCTACCACCTTGACTAAAACAAAAGCCCGCGCCATTTGGAAATAATTGAATATGACTCACAGAGCCACCAGTCAATAACGTTGCGATACCATGAGATAACTCGTGAAAGTAGCTTTCAAACCATTTAAAAGGGATAGAGATATAAGGAAATCGAGTCAGTAGGAAAGCTAGCAGTAATTCAATCATAAAACGGCTGCGACTGGGTGTTGCAGACAACGGAACATTAGGCATATAAATCAATACCAACCATTTGTTGAATTTCATCTTTTAGCAGAATGCTGTGTCGATAAATATTGCGCGATAGCCCCCCCGTTGACTGTAAGTATCACGGTCATATTCAACCCGAGCTTGCTGTTTAGCCGACAAAGTTGAATCATCAACTATGGCCATATTACGCGCTTCAATGCCTTGAATTTGTTGCTCGGAAGCAGAGACATTAACAACAATAGGCTCAATGGCCGCCGTAATAGGCCGATTACCAGCAACAGCTTGACTCAGGGTTATTGGACCTGATTGATTATTTGCCATTGATAATGCAGCATTTATCGCCATTAACGACACCATTTACCTATACTTGTATCTTATACTCTATGTCAAATTACCTTTAATGGCTATTCTCGACCAGGAAGTTTTTTCCATGTAACTGTATCTCGAAGGTACACTGGTGCCAGTTCATCAACACTGGTCTGTAATCCATGTTGGTAACCGTGCTGCGCCAGAATTAACATGGCTTTCGCATCTGGATAAGTTGCTTCTGCACATTCATGTTTGGCGCAATATTGAGTAACTCTGGATAAGCTTCAAAACCGGTACCGCATACACTAATACTTTGCTGGGTATCGAGTATTAATTCAATTGCCTCTGGTACGCTAACGAGTTCTTCACCCACTAATGTCGCTATGCCGTCTTTGGCAATGTATTGGCCCCAATAGACTTCGTTCATGCGGGCATCAATACAACATAGAACTTGGCAGGCATTGTGTTGTGATATTGCTAACTGAGCCATTGCGGCTAAGGTTGAAATACCAATAACGGGTAAATCAAGGCCTAACGCTAAACCTTGAGTCATACTGGTACAAATACGAATACCGGTAAAACTACCAGGGCCACGGCCATAGGCAATCATGTCCACATCGGCCAATGTCACTTGGGCTTGGGCCAATACATCATCAACCATAGGCAATAAACGTTGGCTGTGTTCACGAGGAGCATCGGCAATAAGTGCAAACACCTTACCATTGGTGGTTAACGCAGCAGAGCAAGTTTCGGTGCAAGTATCAAGAGCGAGGATGGTTAACGGCTTTGGCATTATGATGGGTTACCCAGTAAAAAAGCATCAAATTAGACTTAATATGATAACTGATGCGCACCGTTTTAAAAAGCTTAAGGAATTTGTTTTAAAAATTGCAATGCACGGTCTAAGTCACGTGTACGCTGCATTGGTGGCAGAGAATTAATAAAAGCTTGCCCGTAAGCACGATTAACAATGCGGTTATCGCACAAGATAAGTACTCCGCGATCTTTTTCATCGCGAATAAGCCGCCCGACGCCCTGCTTTAAACTAATGACTGCTTGCGGCAAAGAAATATGACTAAAGGGGTCAAGTCCCTGACGCTCGGCATTGGCGGCACGGGCTTTGTATAAGGCATCATCTGGTGACACAAACGGCAGCTTATCAATAATCACGCAGCTTAATAATTTACCTCGAACATCGACCCCTTCCCAAAAGCTGCTGGTACCGAGCAAAACGGCATTACCTAACTGTCTAAATTTATTTAACAAACTTTGTTTACTCGCTTGGCCTTGTACCAATAAAGGATAAGCCACTTTACCTTGCAATGCCGATGCAACTTGCTCGAGCATTTGATGGCTAGTAAACAAGATAAACGTGCGGCCTTGCGCAGCATTGATTGCTTGAACACATACATCAACCAGTTGTTTAACCGTATGCTGCGACTGCCCCACTTTACCTAAATGACGTGGCACACAAAATACTGCCTGATTAGGATAATCAAACGGGCTATCTAAAATAATTTGTTGTGCCGATGATAATCCTAGCTCAGTCGCAAAGTGAGCCAGACTGCGGTTCACCTGCAAGGTTGCCGAGGTAAAAATCCACCGAGTATCGGCATCAAATAATTGTTGGCATTGTTTAGCGACATTGATAGGACTAAGTCTTAACATGATAAAACGCGGACCTAGTTCAACACTGTAAGCTGCTTGAATATCTTTACATTCAAAATAATCTTGCAGCTTTTGAGACAATTCATACAATTGCTCGAACGCTAAATCGAGTTGATCATCGCGACCAAGATGATGGCGCATAGAATTGGCCAGATCAGTCAACGCTTGCTGTAATGCCCACGACACTGTCGCTAAGTGTTTATTGGCAAGTACTTTTCGCCAATCAGATACTTGACTGTCGTACATGGCATTATGCCAATCACTTAACGCTAACAAACCACGTTGCGACAATTGCTCTAGTTGAATGCTGTCGCGGATCACCTCTTTGTGAATTTTGATGATGCCATTTAATAACAGATCAATTTCGCGGCTGGATATATGACTACCAAAATAGTTGATGCAAATATCCGGCACTAAATGGGCTTCATCAAAAATGACCACATCAGGATCTGGCAGTAACTCGGCAAATCCGGTGTCTTTGAGTAATCGGTCGGCAAAAAATAAATGATGATTGACCACCACCACTTTGGCCTCCATCGCCCTAATCCGCGCTTTACGGGTAAAGCACACGTCATAATGGTCACATTTTTTACCCGTACAGGTTTCTTTGGTGCTAACAACACTAGGAATAACGTCAGAATGCTCTGCCACCGAGGTTAAATTGCCTATGTCACCATCTTTGCTTAAATGTGCCCATTGGTTAATCTTAAGCAAATCATCAATATAATATTCGCTTAATTGGCTGGCCATTTGCATCTGTTTTTCAAGGCGTAAATGGCATAAGTAATTATTACGCCCCTTAAGTAATGCAACAGGCACATGGATATCGAGCATGGTTAACAATGCTGGTAAATCTTTGAGGAATAACTGTTCTTGTAGATTTTTACTGCCGGTACTTACCACCACTTGTTTGCCACTGAGCAAGGCTGGAATTAAATACGCGAAGGTTTTTCCTACGCCGGTGCCCGCTTCTAAAATGAGATTGTGCTTTTTAGCAATAGCATCGCTTACCGCAACAGCCATATCAGTTTGAGTTTGGCGATTATGATAATTGTGTACATGTTTGGCTAACGCACCACGCTCGCTAAACTCATGGATTACAGATTGGGTCAATGTAGAGCTCAAAGCATCCTCAAATTATCGCGCTAATGCTGATGTGATGTGGTTTGCGCTATTATGCTTATAACGGCCCCATGTTCCAACTGTTTATCACCAAAAGTTGTAAAGGCAGTTGTATAAACAATATCGATGATTTGACTAAATTTAGACCAGAAACAAAAATGCTGGCCACCAGCGTGACTCAGCATTTCTTGACTCGTATAAAATATAATCAAAAGTTTATTTTTTAGTAATTCAGTGAACTGGTTTTGAATGTGGTGTTCAGGGGTGAATTCAAATACCACTTTTTCATTGGTAACCTTGCGTTTAACACTTATGCTCGTGACTTTTTCTGCCGATTTTGACCGAATAAGTCAAATGACAATATATCAGGCATCACAAAATCATCAGTAAAACATATCTTCTATATCCACATTGCCACTTGCTCCTTGGTGGGTTTACTGCCTTTGTGGACCACTTTTTCATCAATCACCACTGCTGGTGTACTCATCACCTCATAAGCCATAATTTGTGCCATATCGGTGACTTTTTCGATTGTTATCGTGACCCCTTTTTCATCCGCAACCGCTTGAACAAGTTCCGCAGTTTCAAGGCATTTTTTTACAACCAGAACCTAAGACTTTAATGATTTTCATTTTTTACTCCTTGCGACTAGCCTAATTAATTAGCAGACAATAGAAACGGTGCAACCCCATTAAATATCCACCCCACTAAGGTGAATGCAACCAACAGTAAACAAAATAGGATGACGAGCAATCGCCATTGCATGACTTGCTTTAGCAAAATAAACTCAGGAAAACTGGCAGCCACCGTGCTCATACAAAATGCCAATGTAGTACCAATTGGCAAACCATTAACAATCAGGCTTTCCATGACCGGAATAACTCCGGTCGCATTCGAATATAGCGGAATACCGAGTAACACAGCAGCAGGAACAGACCACCATTGTCCGTCACCCAAATGGGCGGCAATCCAACCGTCTGGGACAAAGCCGTGTAATGCGGCGCCCAAGCCCACACCAATAATGACCCATTTCCACACTCGGCCAAATATATCTAGCATCTCAGTTTTGGCAAATTGATGCCTTTGCCTTAACGACATGGCTTGCACATTGGCACTATCATCAACTGTATTGCCAGCCTTCTGCTGACCACGTTTTAACGCTTCTGCAGCAAATGATTGTAACCAACGCTCAGCCTTAATGCTGTCAAGAAACAAGCCGCCCAGCATACCGACACTCATGCCAACAGCGATATATAACAAGGTAAACTTAAGCCCTAAGAGGCTCATTAACAGCAATATCGCCACTTCGTTGATTAAAGGTGAGGTAATCAAAAAGCTCATGGTGATCCCCAATGGGATCCCCGCAGAGGTAAAGCCTAAAAATACCGGAATACTCGAGCAAGAACAAAATGGCGTTACCACACCAAAACCCGATCCCATTAGGTACCCTAGCCCTCTGTGCTTGCCGGCTAAATAATCTCTGACTCGCTCAACATTTAACGATGCTCGCATTAAAGCAATGAGATAAATCATCACCAATAACAAAGCAAAAATTTTAGTCACATCTTCAGCAAAAAAATGCAGGGCATCGCCGAGTTTTGTCTCTGGAGACAATCCCAATACACTGTAAACAAGCCAAGAGGCAAAATCTGAAAAGACCTGAAACATAAGTCGGTAACCCCAAATTTACTTGATATTAGGATAACGGCTTTTACTCAGGCGATATAAGCGCTAGATCTCGCTTTTGCGGATAGTAGAAATAAACTTAAACAAGCTAGTACGGGAAATGTTGAAATGGAAAATCTTAATTCAATCAATGAATGATATGCAACATCATCTTATAAGGTGTGCTAACAGATAAAAAGCAGAAGACACAATCAATTAGTGTAAGCTAGCAATATGCTTTCTTTCATTTAATCGTAATGCCCAGTTTCCCTTATGTTGCTGCTCACAGGCGGTTTCTGTATCAAAGCTAACATGTTGATTAATATTTTTAAACTCAATGCCATCTTTAGCTAAAGTACACTTAATTAACTCTAATAATGCGGCTTTATCACCATTTTGGCTACATTGTCTTAGTTGTGTTTCAGTATCAAATATACACACTATCTGAAGGCTTTTAGGATACAAATCATAGTCAACAATATGGGTAATCCACGCAAAACCAGGATAGGCATTTAATGCATGTTCGCATACGGCCGTTAACCCCAGCCTTATTTGATTGTCTCTTTTTTTGTCATTTTTACGCATAAATACTCGCTTGGGGTCATATAGTCTAGATACTAATGATTAATTCAATATAAAAGTTAGTCAGTTAACGGCCATTCTATCATATCAGTGGCGGAACAATTTATTGCAATATTAACAGCATCATAATAACGTAACCTAAATGAGAGTGAATCGAGCAAACACAGTAAGCTTAAGGAAAAGCAGTAATGAAATGGTTAATCGTGGTGGTAATAAGTTGGTGTATCGGGTTTATCAGTTATCCACTGATCTGGCCGAGCGACGTCATAGACACAACTAAAACCCCAGAGGAGTTGACTCAAACTCCACAAACCAACACGCTAAATTCGCTATCGGCAGACAAACTAGCTTTGCATTCAGTAAATTATCCTTCGCAAAACTCTCTAGACCGCGATGCCTTTAAGGCGTCATTAAACAGCGATGAAACACCTTACATGTCGATTTTTCGTATCATGCAATTGGCTGAACAAGATCCCCTTGAAGCATTGCTCGTTGCCCAAGAAACGCAACACGAAGACTTATACGGTTTAATTTTAGAAATCGCTGGAAAAATGCAATTTTCGAACGTGATCTCATGGTTAGAACACCAAAAATCCACTGAGCTATACGAATCATTACTCGACAGTTATTTGCGCGGTCTAGCGACCGTTAATCCACAGCAAGCGTTAAACGAGATTGATTTATTAGCAGTAGAGCCGATGAAGTCATCGATAATGATGTCGATTGTCGATTCATGGGCAAGCTCAGATGCAATAGGGGCATTTGAATGGTTAAAGTTACAACCTGAAACGCAATCGACCTTAAAAATGTACTTAAATACTATGTATTATTACATTGAACAATCACCTAATGAGGCTGCAAATCTTATTGCATCGTTACCATTGAATGAGTCGACAAATTATCTGATTACCTCGATGGTATATCAGCTAGTTGAAAAGAATATTCAAGAAGCCGTTGATTGGTTGGACGGCATTGCCGTTGAACAACGCGCCAGTGGCGTTTTCATTATTTCACGCAAAATGGCAGAAACTGATCCAGAAGCCGCGTTGATTTTTTTAAATAATCAAAAACAAAGCTACAATTTAAACCAAGACTATTTCAATAGCGCCCTAGCAGAAATCGCCAGTGTTGAACCTAACATGATGTTAGCCAGACTTGATAACTACGAGGCTAGAGTGCAACGCGATATTATTATTAACGCTAGCTATGCCCTAGTAGAATATTCTGAAAACGATTTTTTACAATTGATTAATCCATTGTCTGATAACAACAAAGATATTGCATTAAATCAACGTTCAGCTCAGCTGAATCAAACAGATCCTCAGCAAGCATTTAATGTAGCCGAACTCATTAATGACCCCGCAACACGACTAGAATCGATTATAAATACTATTACTGTGTGGAGTGGATTTGATAAGCGATCGGCGCTGGCAGCCATTGATAACTCAAGCCAACTAACGGCCAGTCAAAAAGGTGAAATCAGCACTCAAATACAATTACAGCTGACATCGTCGAATATTATTTATCCATAAATGCCCATTATGAGATGGCCTCAATGACTTGCTGAGTGCCTCTATGTGATAATTTAACAATATCAGTATGCTGTTATCAATTCATGATAAACAAAACAGATTAAACACTAGGTGTGCTGAGAGAGGATGCGGTTTAAATGCGGTTTTTTTGCTTAAATAAAAAAGGTATGATTTAAACTGACGATATAGGCTAAGTAACCACCTGAGTTAGCACTATATCAACTGACATTGACTCTATTTCCACCCGCATTTTTAGCACTATACATAGCCTTATCTGCATGTTGAATCAATTGCTGTTCATCATCACCATCATCAGGATAACGTGCCATACCAATACTAGGGGATAGCTGCAAAACGAGATCATCAAACCGATAAGGTTTATCGAGTTCAGAACGAATGTTTTCAGCAATAACAAGCACTTTCTCTAGAGAATTAATACAGTTTAGTACAACTAAAAACTCATCCCCGCCAAAGCGCCCAACCGTATCAGATTTACGAACACAATGGCGTAAACGTTGAGCTATACTCTTTAACAGTTTGTCACCAACCAAATGGCCATAACTGTCATTGACATGCTTAAACCCATCAATATCAATAAACAGTAATGACAAAGATGTTCCTTCACGACGCGCTAGCCCTAGTGACGTTTGCAAGCGTTCAAATAACAATGCTCTATTGGGCAATTCTGTTAATGGATCATGTCCTGCAATGTAATGAAGTTGTTGTTCCATTTTTTTGCGCTCAGTGATGTCGTGAGCAATCGCAATCCTCAACTGGTGATCTTCTGACCACCTTGCAGACCACAGAATATCAACTATGTTGCCATCTTTGCGGACCCAACGATTTTCAAAACGCCGCTGGTGCATGCCACTCATCAGTGTTTCAACAACTTTAAGTGTTTTTAGTCCATCATCAGGATAAACAAAATCAATCATTGGTTTATTGATGACTTCAGCTGGTGCATAACCAAATATATCTTCAAACGCTGCACTCACAAATACAAAACAACCACTTTTATCCACTACACATACAGCATCAAGCATTAAATCCATAACTTCCCTAAGCGCAGCTAGGTCAATGGTCTTCATACAATGCATACCCCGAGAACGTTGTTTTATCACTAATAAAGCAATATATAATATTATGAGCTTAGTTAAATATACTCAATGACTTTAATGAATATCCTTTAATGACATCCATTAAAGGAGTGTAATGTGTGAAGCCATATTAGCAACAAAGTATAGTGTATCGATTCAATAAAAAACAAACAAACCATTAACAATATTCACTTTCCACTCCAATTTTGACCTATTTTATCATCAGCTTATGGCCTTTCCGATGTATTGAATGAGTAAAATTAATACAACATAGTATTTACTATCATTAGATAATCAACGATTCAATGGTTACAAAAAAGTTAACTCACAGATAACACCATTCTGTAAATTTTGCTGACTGCTGTCCTAACGGTGAACCAATAAACTCATATCGCTTTATTAATAACCAATAAATCTCTTGTTATTGGCTTATTTAGGTAACTTGACATTAAACTTATAACTTATGCAAAAATTTTGACCTGTAAATCGCATTTTATGTTTATCGACTATTGCAAACTGTTATAAATACGGTTAAGTTTAATCGTATAGTTTTTAGCGAATAATTAATGTAAACGTAATGGTTAATTGATAGCCAATAACAACCATTACAGCAAGCATACTTAAAGAGTAATTAATATGAACATCCAAGTGACTACATTCCACCATCATCACCATATGCGGTAGCCTTCGGATGCTTACTGCCGAAGGATGTTATCCTTCTGGTGGTGAACAAAATTTCACATAAACCCCTGGAAGGAATTTCAGGGGTTTTTTGTTTTTCTAAATTTATATTTTTATTTAAGCTTTTAAATTTACAGAATTTTATATTTAATACATAAGGAAGTATCACATGAGTGAGTCAAAACGTTTACGTATCGCCATCCAGAAATCAGGCCGTTTATCAAAAGAGTCTCAACAGTTACTAAAAAGCTGTGGAGTTAAATTTAATGTAAATGAGCAACGCTTGATTGCACACGCAGACAATATGCCAATCGATTTATTACGCGTTCGTGATGATGATATTCCAGGCCTAGTTATGGATGGTGTTGTTGACTTAGGTATTATCGGTGAGAACGTTCTTGAAGAAGAGCAAATTGAGCGTCAACTCGCAAACAAGCCTGCTGAATGCACTAAATTACGTGAGTTAGATTTCGGTTCATGCCGTCTATCATTAGCTGTACCCAATGAGTTTGAATACAAAGATGCCAACTCACTTGAAGGCTTGCGCATTGCAACCTCTTACCCGAATTTACTGCGCCGTTTTATGCAAGAAAAAGGCATTAACTACAGCGATTGTATGCTAAAGGGCTCGGTTGAAGTAGCGCCACGAGCAGGATTGTCAGACGGTATTTGTGATTTAGTCTCTACAGGTGCCACCCTTGAAGCGAATGGCTTGTATGAAACTGAAGTGATTTACCGTTCAATGGCGTGCATCATTCAATCCAATACAACTCAATCAACTGAAAAACAAGCACTAATCAATAAAATCCTATCGCGTGTTAATGGCGTTATCCGTGCTCGCGAAAGTAAATACATCTTATTGCACGCGCCAATTGAAACCTTAGATCAAATCGTTGCCCTACTCCCTGGAGCTGAAAACCCAACCGTATTACCACTAAATGACGACACTAATCGGGTGGCAATTCACGTTGTAAGTACTGAAGATTTATTCTGGGACACAATGGAAGAATTAACTGCGCTAGGTGCAAGCTCAATTCTGGTCATGCCTATTGAAAAAATGATGGGGTAACACAAATGCAAATTCTCGATTGGGCTTCTTTATCTACCGAACAGCAACGACAAACCTTAGCGCGTTCTCCATTAGTGGGTGACGCAAGTGTTGAGCAAGGTGTTCGCAACATTATTGAGCAAGTTAACGCTCAAGGTGATAGCGCATTATTGGCTTATAACAAACAATTTGACGGTGTTGAGCTAATAGAATTAGCGTTATCAACTGACGCCATTGCTGCAGCATGTGCACGAGTGGGTGACGACGTTAAGCAAGCAGTTGCACAAGCGGTCAACAACATTGAAACCTTTCATAAAGCGCAAGTGTTTCAGGGTGTAGATATTGAAACTCAAGCAGGAATTCGTTGTGAACTCAGAAGCGAGCCGATCGAGCGTGTTGGCTTATATATTCCAGGCGGTACGGCTCCATTAATCTCAACGGTCATGATGCTAGCCTTACCGGCAAGAATAGCCGGTTGTGGCAAACGCGTATTAGTCAGCCCTCCGCCAATTAATGATGCAATTATTTATGCAGCCAATGTTTGCGGCATTACCGATATTTTCCAAGTCGGCGGCGCGCAAGCCATAGCCGCAATGGCTTTTGGAACAGAATCCGTACCAAACGTTGATAAAATATTTGGTCCGGGTAATCGTTATGTGACTGAGGCGAAACGCTTAGTGTCACAAGACAGCCGTATTAGCGTATCAATTGATATGCCAGCGGGTCCTTCTGAAGTACTCGTTATTGCTGACAAAGATGCTAATCCTGCTTTTGTAGCATCAGATTTATTGTCGCAAGCAGAACATGGTGTTGACTCGCAAGTGATGCTAGTGACCGATTCATTAGCACTGGCAGAGCAAGTCAACCAAGCATTAATTGAGCAATTAGCACCATTGAGCCGTAAAGACATCGCCGCAGAAGCGCTTAAATGCAGCAGAAGTATCATTGTCAGTGATATGGATGCGGCCACTAAAGTGTCTAACTTGTATGGCCCGGAGCATTTGATTATTCAAACGGCTGCACCTCGGGAAGTACTAAAGCAAATTCGCGGTGCGGGTTCTGTGTTTTTAGGCGCATTCACCCCTGAATCGGTTGGCGATTATGCCAGTGGCACCAACCACGTGTTACCGACCTATGGTTACAGTCGTTCGGTATCTAGCTTGTCATTAGCCGATTTTAATCGCCGCTTTACAGTGCAAGAACTCAGTCAGCAGGGATTACAAACCTTGGGGCAAAGTGTCATGGTATTAGCAGAGAATGAGCTTTTAGATGCGCATAAAAATGCTATTGCAATCCGTTTAGCCAGTATGTAACTGTCAAGCCTAGAGCAAAATCTGTCGTGTTCAGTTAACACCTTATTAGAGTTGAAAGTAGAGAGCATAGCCATGAGCCAGACCCAAGTAGCGACTTTTGATCCAAACACCTTGGCCAGACCCGAATTACTCACGTTAACACCTTATCAAAGTGCCAGACGTATTGGCGGTAGAGGTGATATTTGGATCAATGCCAATGAATCGCCATTTAATAATAGCGACCTTGATAAAGTGAACCGTTATCCAGAATGCCAGCCACCTGAACTCATCAATGCTTACAGCAGTTATTCAGGCGTGAAAGCCAGTAACATAATTGCCAGTCGTGGCGCTGATGAAGCGATTGAATTACTCATTCGCACCTTTTGTATCCCTGGCGTCGACAGTATTGCTTGCTTTGGACCGACTTATGGCATGTATTCAATTAGTGCCGCAACCTTTAATGTGGCTGTCACAGCGCTAAGTTTAACCGACAACTATCAGTTACCGGACGCGTGGCCAACCCAAATAGGCAATGCAAAAGTAGTGTTTATTTGTAATCCCAATAATCCAACCGGCACCGTACTTGCTAAAGACAAGATTGAACAAGCCATTCAAGCGGCGCCAAACTCGATTGTAGTGGTCGACGAAGCCTACATTGAATTTTGCCCAGACTACAGTGTGGCTGATTTACTTGATCAGTACCCTAACCTTGTGGTGTTGCGTACCTTATCAAAAGCATTTGCCTTAGCTGGTGCTCGTTGTGGCTTTATGCTTGCGAGTGATGCCATTATCGATTTAGTGATGCGAGTTATCGCACCGTATCCAGTACCTTTGCCAGTATCTGAACTTGCGGTAAGCGCCTTAAGTCCTGCTGGCATCGAGACTATGCGAACTCAAGTCGCCAGTTTAATTGAACAAGGCCAACGCTTAAGCGTTGCGTTAACCGCCTATGGCGCTACAGTGCTGCCTGCTAATGGTAACTATGTGTTAGCAAAATTTGACGATGTTAGCGCTGCAGCCAAACGATTAAGTGATTCCGGCGTGGTTGCCCGTGCATACAAAGATCCACGCCTTGCTGATGCAATTCGCTTTAGCTTTACCAATGAACAACAAACCAATTTGATTATCGCTTTGTTTGAAAAAGCGCTGTCAGAGTCATTAGCATAGAAGTTAAAGCCGTTTCAATAAGCACAGTAATTAGCCTATTGAAAAACACATAGATCAAATTGAATAGATAAAACCAACAGATTAAAACAAATAAAATTACACCCTATTTAAGGCATTGAACATGAAACAGAACATATTATTCATCGATCGCGATGGTACATTAGTGGAAGAGCCTGCCATCGACAAGCAGCTCGATAGTTTGGCAAAATTAGTGTTTGAACCACAAGTGATCCCAGCGTTACTTAAATTGCAAAAAGCCGGTTTTCGCTTGGTGATGGTCAGCAACCAAGACGGTTTGGGCACACCTTCGTTTCCAAAAGAAGACTTTGATGCCCCGCACGACATGATGATGCAAATTTTTGCAAGCCAAGGTGTGGTATTTGACGATGTGGTTATCTGTCCACACTTTAATGATGAAAACTGCAGCTGCCGTAAACCTAAACTAGGCTTAGTAAAAGACTACTTAACCCAAGGCAAAGTAGATTTTACCACTTCAGCAGTGATTGGCGATCGTGAGACCGACGTTGAACTTGCCAATGCAATGGGCATTAAAAGCTTTAAATACAATCGTCAAACACTCGACTGGGACGCTATAACCAGTGCTTTATTAAGTAAAGGTCGCGTGGCAACAGTAGTGCGTACCACCAAAGAAACCAACATCAAAGTGACCATCGACTTAGATAATCAAAGCAAGGGAAAGATTGAAACCGGAATTGGCTTTTTTGACCACATGCTGGATCAAATTCAAACCCACGGTAACTTTAAAATGGACGTGCATGTTGACGGCGACCTAGAAATTGACGACCACCACAGTGTAGAAGACACCGCACTGGCCATTGGCGACGCGATTCGTCAGGCCCTTGGCGACAAGCGCGGTATCGCTCGTTTTGGTTTCAGCTTACCCATGGATGAAGCCAGCGGCGAGTGCCTAATGGACATTTCTGGTCGCCCATTCATAAAGTTCAATGCTGACTTTGATCGTGAAATGGTCGGTGAAATGGCTATCGAGATGGTGCCACACTTTTTCCGCTCATTCGCTGATGGCCTACGTTGCACCTTACACATTGGTTCGCAAGGCGATAACGATCACCACAAAGTAGAAGCACTGTTTAAAGTGTTAGGCCGTACGCTTCGCCAAGCGGTGAAAGTAGAAGGTGACATACTGCCATCAAGCAAAGGTGTGCTGTAAGGAGTTCATGTGACACAAGTATCGAACGCTTCAAGCTCTACCAATGATCTTACCGTGATTATTGATACCGGCTGTGCCAATTTAAGCTCTGTACGGTTCGCTTTTGAGCGCCTTAACGCCAATGTCTTAGTCAGCGCTGACTTTGATGTGATCCGCAGCGCAGCAAGAGTGGTATTGCCAGGTGTTGGCACCGCTGGTGCGGCCATGGACGCCTTAAAACAAAAACACCTAATTGAGCTGATTAAAAGCTTAACGCAACCCGTTATGGGCGTATGTTTAGGCATGCAAATGCTGGCATCATTGTCTAATGAACATGGTGGTCGTAGCGAACGAAATATCACCTGTTTAGGCCTAGTGCCGACTGATATTGGTGACTTAGACAGCAAAGGTCTGCCCTTGCCGCACATGGGCTGGAATCAAATTGAGGTGAGCGATCACCCATTATTTGTCGGCATTGAAAATGGCAGCTACGTGTATTTTGTTCACAGCTACCGTGCGCCAATCAGTGAATATACCCTAGCCAGTAGCACTTATGGCGAGTCATTCAGTGCCGCCATTGGCAAAGGTAATTTTTTTGGGGTGCAATTCCACCCAGAAAAAAGTGCCAAAGTGGGCGCACAAATTTTGCAGAACTTCTTAAACATGGGGACACCACAGTGATTATTCCTGCCATTGATCTAATTGACGGCCAAGTGGTGCGTTTGTACCAAGGTGACTATGACAAGCAAACCACCTTTGACTTAAGCCCTCTGGCACAATTGCAGTCTTATCAAGCCCAAGGGGCAAAACTGCTGCATATCGTCGACTTAACCGGTGCAAAAGATCCTAATAAACGCCAAACCCAATTAATCGCTGAACTTGCTGCAGGGCTTGATGTTGATATTCAAGTCGGCGGCGGTATTCGAACTGAAGCGCAAGTCGCAGAATTATTAGCTATCGGTGTTAAGCGTGTAGTCATTGGATCACTTGCGGTTAAAGAGCCTGAGCTGGTGAAAAGCTGGTTTGTAAAATACGGCAGTGAAGCCATTTGTTTGGCTCTGGACGTCAACATCAACGATAATGGCGAAAAAATTGTCGCGGTATCGGGTTGGCAATCGGGTGGTGGTAAGTCACTAGAGTCGTTAGTGGCTGAATTTGAAACCGTCGGCCTTAAGCATGCATTGGTGACTGATATCAGCCGTGATGGCACCTTAACTGGCGCCAATACGCAGCTCTACACTGAACTTGCCGCGACTTATCCTACTATTTTATGGCAAGCCTCTGGTGGCATTGCTACCCTCGATAACGTTGCCGCAGTCCGCGACAGTAAAGCATCAGGTATTATTATCGGCAAAGCTTTATTGATTAATCAATTTACCGTCGAGGAGGCAATACAATGCTGGCCAAACGCATAGTTCCGTGTCTTGACGTTCGCGAAGGTAAAGTGGTTAAAGGTATACAGTTTCGCAACCACGAAATTGTCGGTGATATCGTTCCCCTCGCCGCGCGTTATGCCGAAGAAGGCGCTGATGAGTTAGTGTTTTATGACATTACCGCCAGTGCACACGACCGGGTTATCGATAAATCCTGGGTAAGCCGCGTTGCTGAACAAATTGATATTCCGTTTTGCGTCGCCGGTGGAATTAAAACCATCGAGCAAGCACGCGAAAAACTTGCTTTTGGTGCGGATAAAATATCAATTAACTCGCCAGCATTAAGCGACCCGAGTTTGATATCACGCCTACAAGATGAGTTTGGCCGCCAGTGTATCGTTATCGGCATTGACTCATTTTATGATGCTGCAACTGACAGTTACAAAGTAAAACAGTTTACCGGCGATGAAGCAGCGACCAAAGACACTCAATGGTATACTCAGGATTGGGTTGAAGAAGTACAAAAGCGCGGTTGTGGCGAGATTGTATTGAACGTCATGAACCAAGATGGCGTGCGCGGTGGTTATGACATCAAACAACTTAGCATGGTACGCGCTATTTGCGATGTGCCGTTAATTGCTTCTGGCGGTGCAGGTACTATGGAGCACTTTAAACAAGTGTTTGAACTTGCCAAAGTTGACGCCGCATTAGCAGCAAGTGTGTTTCATAAAGGCATCATTGATATTGGTGAGTTAAAACGATACTTGCACACCAATAACATCGCGATTCGTTTATAAGCTTAGATTTTTACGAGACTAAACATAGCCTCACCCAAAAAGAGATTACAAATGACAGACATCAAATTTGATAGAACAGGCGTAGATTGGGACAAGCAACAAGGCTTGATACCAGCAGTGGTGCAGCACCACCTAACGGGCAAAGTGCTTATGCTAGGTTATATGGATCAAGCGGCATTAGAGAAAACCTTAGCCACTAAGCAAGTGACCTTTTTTAGTCGCTCTAAACAACGTTTATGGACCAAAGGCGAAACCTCTGGTAACACGCTTGATCTCATCGCTATCGACAAAGACTGCGACAACGATAGCTTTTTAGTGCAAGTGATCCCTAACGGCCCAACCTGTCATACAGGGACAGAAAGCTGCTGGAAAGATGGTAACGCACATCCTTTTATCGATAATCTGACTAAACTGATTATTTCCCGTAAAGGCCAAAGTGCTGATTCAAGCTATACTGCCTCACTATTTGAACGTGGTACTAAACGCATTGCCCAAAAAGTCGGTGAAGAAGGCCTTGAAACAGCCCTTGCCGCAGCCACTCATGACAAAGAAGAGTTAGTCAATGAAGCATCGGATTTGATGTATCACTTAATCGTGTTGCTTGAAGATCAAGGTTTGTCGATGGCCGATATTAATCAAAACTTACTAGAGCGCCATACCAAAGCCAGCAAGTCTGCCACCGGTCAGTAACGTTTTAGCCCATTTTATTAGTAAAAAAGACGCCGAGGCGTCTTTTTTACTAATATTATCAAAGTCATGGTTGGCGTTAAACAACTGATACACACTACAACTAATGAGTAGAAGATCATAACCGATAATAATGCATTCAAATCGTATATGATTAATAAAACTCTTTTTCACCCGGAGGGCGAGTTTTAAGTAGTTTTAAAAACCACATGTATTGTTCTGGATAGGCATTAATCACTTGCTCAACCACTTTATTTAATGCAATAGCTTCGTTCTCTTTACCAACCATCTCTTGGGGATTTATCGCTGGCATCACAGTCATAATAAATTGCTTAGCTTGTTGATCGTAACCAATCTTAACTGGCATGACTTGGGCATTACCTGCTTGAGCTAAGCGCCCTACGACCGGTAATGTGGCTTTCACTGTGCCCATAAAAGGCGCAAATATACTTTTATCAGGTCCGAGATCTTCATCAGGCAAATAGAAAAAACTATTATCGTTTTTTAATTCGGCCAACAAGGCTCTGATCCCTGCTTCACGCATATACACACGTCCACCTTGACTGCTACGCATTCGATTACTAAACCAATTAAATAATCCATTTCGATGTGCTTTAACCATAGTCACTAACGGAATTTCTAAGTTGATTCTCAGGCCCGCGTATTCCATCGGCCAGACATGCGGCATAATAAAAATGATCGGTTGCTTAGCATCTCGAGCAGCTTGCACATTTTCAAAGCCATTTAGTTGAATACGGCGTTTTAAGTAGGCTTTAGACCGAATAAGCAACTCAGCTTGTGACAATAAGGTAATCACAAAAGTCTCAACATTTTGTTTAATTAACTCATCGACTTCGTCAGGCGACTTATCAGGGAAACAATGGGTAATATTAACCTTTGCGATTCGTATTGGTTTGCTAGCTACTTTCATCACCACGCGGGCCAATAATTTCGCAATAGGATCTCTTACAGTTGCGGGAAGAACACCAAACAGAAACAACACGGCGATGGCTAACCATGTTCCCCAGTAACGAGGATGCAGTAATGATTGCTTAAAACGAGTGTCAAAATATTTTGCTTGTCGTGCCAAAAGAATCTCCAAATAAACTGACCGTGAGCCACGGCAAAAAATAATATGCTAACAATGTCATTATACTCGTGATTAAGGAGTGCAAACCAACATTATAATCAACAATAACAAAACGACACTATCACCTATAGCATCGCTCTGACGCATAAGACAGCGTCAATAAGATTATCCGATATAACAATTTGAAATACCAATTCCATTAATTACGTGCTCAATCAGAGTCACTGAGTTTTTTCAGTTTGAGGCGCATTGTTGAAATAATGCTTGTCCCTCATAAAACAATGCCACAAAAAATGGCAAGCTTAAGTGAGTCCCAAGGGCGGTTTTTTGCACCATCTACACTGCTTAATATGATTTTGACGAAGAACAACTATGCCTACAATCCTATTACTTGCCTAAAAGGCACAACACTCCCACTGAATGACCAGATAAATATTGGAATGGGTATAATATCCATAATCAATACAGTCGATAAACGGTATTCGTCAAACTCAAAAACAAAAGAGCCACTCAATTAAGAGTGGCTCTTCGTAATACAGATCCGATCGGATTGGCGTATTAACTAGTGAATTATTTTTTACCCGAGTTTGCCGCTTCAACTCGTGATTTTAGCTTCTGTCCAGGACGGAAGGTAACAACACGACGTGCGGAAATCGGAATATCTTCACCAGTTTTCGGGTTCCTTCCCGGTCTTTGATTCTTGTCCCTAAGGTCAAAGTTGCCAAAGCCAGATAACTTGACCTGCTCACCACTTTCGAGTGCTTCACGAATTTCTTCAAAAAAAGACTCGACCATCTCTTTAGCCACACGTTTGTTAATGCCTAATGTTTCAAAAAGATGTTCTGCCATTTCGGCTTTGGTAAGTGCCATACTTTAATCCCTCAACGATGCGTTGAACTCGGTCTTTAGAGCCAATACCACTGATTCCATAGCCTCAGTAATATCTTTATCTTCAAGTGTGCGAGTAGTGTCTTGTAACGTAAGTGCGATGGCTAGGCTCTTTTTGCCAGGCTCAACACCTTTACCTTGGTATACATCGAACAAGTTTAAGCCAACCAACTGATTTTCGCCAACTTTTCTTATCAAATTCATAACATCAGTTGCAGAAACAGTTTCATCTACTACTACCGCGATGTCGCGACGATTGGCAGGAAACTTAGATACAGCTTGGGCTAGCGGCAAACGGGCGTGCAATAATGCATCCAGTTCTAACTCAAAAACAATTGTTTTACCATTGAGGCCAAACGGCTTTTCCAAACTAGGATGGATAGCACCGATGTAACCAATGACTCGATTATTTCTCAATATTTCAGCACATTGACCTGGATGCAGCGCAGGATGTGTTGCCCCTTTAAAACTAAATTCTGTAGAGGCAACTGTCAAGCCGATTATTGCTTCTAAATCACCTTTTAAATCAAAGAAGTCGACAGTTTTCGATTCCATTGACCAATGTTCGTCATTTTGAACACCAGAAATAACCGCGCCCAGCATAGCTTGTTGACGAACACCAGAATCTGCTTGCGCATCAGGAACAAAGCGTAAACCGGTCTCAAATAAACGTACTCTATTTTGCTGACGGCTTTGGTTATAACCTACAGCAGTCAATAATCCAGTAAACATCGACAAACGCATGGCTGACATTTCAACTGAAATCGGGTTTGGCAACACCATGGCTTCTTCGCCTGGGTGCACAATATTCTGCATTTTTGGATCAACAAAGCTGTAGGTCACCGCTTCTTGGAAACCACGTGCAACAAACACACTGCGCACACGCTTAAGCGAGATATCAGCTTCTTGGTGATCAGACATGCTTAACGCAGCCATAGGGGCAACGTTAGGAATGTTGTTGTAGCCGTAAATACGCGCCACTTCTTCGATCAAATCTTCTTCAATCGCCATATCAAAACGATAAGTCGCGGTGGTCACATTCCATACATCAGCGTTGGTTTGCACGCTAAAACCTAAACGTTCTAGTATTTCAACCACGTCAGAGTCAGGAATAAAGTGACCTAAGGTTTTATCTAACTTGCTACGACGCAAAGTAATATTAGCCGCTGTTGGTAAATGCTCCGCAGACAAAGCTTCAATCACTTGCCCTGCTTCACCACCACAGATATCTAATACTAGGCGAGTAGCACGATCCATCACCTTGTGTTGTAGCTCAGGGTCAACACCACGTTCGAAACGGTGTGACGCGTCTGTGTGTAAGCCTAAACGACGTGATTTACCCATAATGGCTAGTGGTGAGAAGAAAGCACATTCCAAAAGGATGTTTTGGGTGTGTTCACTCACACCGGTACTCTCACCACCAAACACGCCTGCCAATGCAACAGCTTGTTTATCGTCGGCAATCACTAAGGTGTCGTTGGGGACAGTAATTTCGTTACCATCTAGCAAAGTTAACTTTTCAACACCATCTGCCAAACGCACAGTAATGCCGCCATTTAAGGTAGCTAAATCAAACGCATGCATTGGCTGACCAAATTCGATCAACACATAGTTGGTGATATCAACAATTGGATCAATTGAACGAATACCGCTGCGACGTAGCTTTTCTTGCATCCATAATGGCGTAGCAGCTTTAACATTAATGTTCTTAACCACACGGCCTAAGTAACGAGGGCACAAATCTGGCGCCACAACATTAATGCTAAACGGTGCGTCAATAGTCGCTGTAACAGCTTGCCAAGAAGGCTCGGTCACTGCTTGGCGATTTAATACGCCCACTTCGCGCGCAAGCCCTGCCATGCCTAAACAATCAGCACGGTTAGCCGTTAAATCAACATCAATAATGGCGTCATCTAATTGCAAGTATTCACGCACATTTACGCCTAAAGGCGCATCTAGTGGTAATTCGATAATGCCATCACTTTCGATGTCCATACCTAACTCACCATACGAGCACAACATGCCCATTGATGGTTGACCACGTAATTTGGCTTTTTTGATTTTAAAATCGCCAGGCAATATTGCGCCGACCATAGCTACCGCAACTTTTAAGCCTAAACGGCAGTTTGGTGCGCCACAAACGATGTCGATAAGTTCATCGCCGCCAACATTAATTTTGGTAACGCGTAGTTTATCGGCATCAGGATGCTGGCCACATTCAACCACTTCACCAATGATCACGCCGCTAAAATCGCCAGCCACAGCATCAACTCCGTCAACTTCAAGGCCGGCCATGGTAATTTGGTGTGATAATGCGTCACGACTTACTGATGGGTTAACCCACTCACGAAGCCAAGATTCACTGAATTTCATCTAATTTTTGCTCCGTTATTTGAATTGCTTAAGAAAACGTAAATCGTTCTCGAAGAAGGCACGTAAATCATTTACGCCGTAGCGCAACATGGTTAAACGCTCAACGCCCATACCAAAAGCAAAACCAGAATATTTTTCAGGGTCAATACCCACACTGCGCAGTACGTTTGGATGTACCATGCCACAGCCTAATACTTCTAACCACTTACCGTTTTTACCCATCACATCTACTTCGGCAGAAGGTTCTGTGAAAGGGAAATAAGATGGGCGGAAACGCACTTCTAAATCTTGCTCAAAGAAGTTACGCAAAAAGTCATGCAAGATACCTTTAAGCTCAGCAAAGTTAACATTTTCTGCAACCATTAAGCCTTCAACTTGGTGGAACATTGGCGTGTGTGTTTGGTCGTAATCGTTACGATAAACCCGGCCTGGAGAGATGATCCGTAGCGGTGGCTTTTCATGTTCCATCGTGCGAATTTGCACGCCAGAAGTTTGGGTGCGCAACATCACTTTTGGATTAAAGTAAAACGTGTCATGATCGGCACGAGCAGGATGATGCTCAGAAATATTTAACGCATCGAAATTATGGAAATCATCTTCGATTTCAGGACCTTGCTTAACAACAAACCCAAGTTCACCAAAGAATGTTTCGATACGTTCGATTGTACGCGTAACCGGATGTAAGCCACCAATATCTAACGTACGACCAGGTAAAGTGACATCGATATTTTCAGCAATTAATTTAGCTTCTAATTCTGATGCTTTCAATCCGTCGATACGCTCAGTCAACTGTTGTTGAACGGCTTGCTTTGCTTGATTGACTGCGGCACCAAAGGCAGGTTTTTCTTCTGCGCTTAATGACCCCATCATTTTCATCATGTCAGTGATTTTACCTTTTTTACCAAGGTAATCGACACGGATATCATCCAATGTCTTTAGATCACTGGCCTTATCAATGACCTCTGAGGCTTGTTCTACGATCTCGGTTAACTGCTGCATGTTATCATCCACTGCATTTGTGCATATCAATGCGATTGGGCGTCTGGTCGACTATTAACAATCAATAGTGACGACGCGGTAGTTTAACTCTTGTCAAAAGCCACAAAGAGCTAAAACTAAGGTTAAAAATAAAGACTGAAATTTTACGTTAGCGACTACCATTTTACTAGTCATTATTGGACTTTTTAATGCCAAATAGTTGTATTTAACTACAATTTCGACGTCTATGTTGCTAGTGATTGCCTATTGCCTATCATTCTTATTAACTGCAGGGGAATTTTTACATGCCAGCCACAAATCATTTGGCATAATTACGTAATAAAAAAGGCGCGTTATGCGCCTTTTTACTGAGACTAACTCAAATAGATACTCATCGATAATCAGTCAAATCTTATTATCTAAAGCGCATCGTTGCTGAGCCTGTTTCACCGTCATTATCAACCACAGTTAACTCAACGGTATGTTCACGACGGCTGAAACTAAAGGCCACAGGTCCGCGCGCTTTGCGGCCATTATTAAAGGCCCATTGCTGGCGCTTAATGACACCGTCTTGGTCATAGCTAGTTGAAATAAATAACTGCATAAACCATAAATTTACTCGCTGAATTTGCGCAATGGGGGCCATGTTGACAGGCTCGACAATACTTATGCTGCTGACACTCGTCGCAACATCACCTTTGTCATCGGTAACGGTTAATTGCACTTGGTAATCGCCTGGTTGCAAATACTGATGCGAAGCCGTCACGCCAGATACCACAGTGCCATCACCAAAGTCCCATTGATGCTGAACAATTTGGCCGTCACTATCAGTTGAAGTTGACTGAACGTGCAATACACTGCCATTTAATTGTTGCTCAAAGCTGGCCACAGGTAACGCATTTGCTGGAGCAAATTTAAACGAGATAATCACAGGATCATGATCGGATGAACGAAATGCATCCGCTTGATACAATTCTTGCAGTTGTGTTGCCGATTTATACTCTTCGTTATAATCCAGTACTATAGGCTCATCGGCGTTAATGTGCCATTGAGTAATGCCGACTAAGTTACTGACTAATTCATCATTGGCTAAAGCATGATCTAGCTGACCTGACTCACCAGAAAACACATAAGAGTAAGGCTTTTGGGCACCGACATAGCTGGTTAATTCATTATAACCATGACTTGCTAGCATGGTTAACGGATCTTCTTTTGCGTAGGCATTTAAATCGCCTATTACCAGTACTTTGCTATCAGGGTATTGCGCCGCTAACCATTGACCAATAGCATCACTTGCTCGAGTTCGGGTTTGATTACAATTACCTTGACCATCTTGTAAGTCAGGATCACCAAGACTATCACAGCTGCTGCCTTTAGATTTTAGATGATTCACGGCAACCACAATATTCTCGTCTGTGCCATTGACCGTAAATTGCTGAGTGAGCATTGGACGATTTTTACTGTCATCAAACAATTGCACGCCATTATCATCAGCGGGTGAATTTGCTGATGATAAAATCCCAGCCTCACCAGATAGCGTCAGTTTATCAGTGCGATAAATCATTCCCACAGTAATTGCATCGGTGCCGATTTTTGCCACGCTAGGCACTACATACGCATAAGTTGTTGTGCCTAGTGCCGCATTTAAACCGCTAACAAGATCACTGATGGCCGAGCTAGTGTCATAGCCATCATTCTCAATTTCCATTAAACCAAATACATCGGCATTGATCGTTTGCATGGCATTGATAATTTTTGCGCGTTGACGCTCAAATTCAACGGCTGAATCAGCACCGCGATCAGTTGGAAAACCGTTACCGTTACCATCACCATTGAAGTAATTGAGCACGTTAAAACTGGCGACTCTTAAATCGGCATCGGCAACCACTTCTGGTGCCATTTGACGTGGATTACTTTGGATAACATTTACTAAACTGGTCGGCATAATGCGGAATTGATTAAAGCCATAATGCATTACCCCTTCAAGCCTGGTCACACTATCACCCACTCGTAAGGTATTATTAGCCGATAGCCCGGGCGCAGGATACGGGATCACTTCAGGATTTTGGCGAGTTGAACCATCATCTAAAATAATGCTGTCACGGGAATTCGCGGCAGTAACGGCAACAGCATCAGCACCTGGAGTCGCGACCTGAGTTCCAATAAAGTGGCGGCTACTGCCTAATAACACTTCCCCATAGCGGCCTAAGCTGTATACCTCATTGACCACTAAATCCTGGTCAAAATACACACGCATACCTTCAACACGTTCAAGCTGCTGACTGTCATTTATTGGCAAGGTAACCGATGAGACACTTGGCAACATTTGCTGAGTAGCACAAAGCGCAAATTGGCTAACGCCCGATAACTGAGTCACACCGTTATATTCTGCTACATTTGCGGCTAGTCGAATCCTATCGCCCGCATTAACTTGTAACGCCTGAGTGCCGGTATAGACAAATATACCTTCCGAAGTGTCTATATCAGCATCAGCTTCAAGGTCAGCCATTTGCAAGAACACGCCTTTTAAACCCGCTTGCTGATCGCTGGTGACAATAGCTTCAACAACCACTGTACTCCCTATCAATGCGCTGGCTTGAGCATTACCTTGTATTTCATGAATTGCGACAGCTGATTGACCACAGACAAACTCAACAGGGTCAACTGGATCAACAGGATCAACAGGATCAACTGGATCCGTTGAACCATTGGCTGAAAATCGACCTAAGTCACTAATGTCATCTTGCGCAAAACCTTGCCAGCCCACAAATGTTACGGCATCGTCAATCACTTGATCTGCAGTTAAATTATTTATATCACGGCGCAACGTATTGTTTTGGGTAGAGATATCGCCACTGCCCCATTCTGTACCGGGATCGACGCCTACTTGGCCTAAAGAATCGATAACATTGTCGCTATGAGTCAGCACAATGGCATCATCACCATTAAAAAAACTACCATTAGAAGTCAACTGGGCCAATGCTAAAATATCTGCTGAAGCATCATTATCAGTAATCACAAAAGTAGAGTTAGCCGCAATGTTGCCTGAAAGATTAATCTTGGTTGACGCAGAAGTATTACCATTAAAATAAAATGATAATACATAATCACTTAAATCAATATTGGTGCCTGTTGGGTTATATAACTCGATAGCTTTATTATTACTACTACCTTCCACATATTCTGAAATAAGTAAATCTTGTGCGCTGACTTGAAAAGCCATTAATGTTGATATTGATGCCGCAAGCAAGGTTTTATTGCTTAACATAATAGACCCTTATTATTATCCATAATTTTAGTTAACTGATTTATATCGTAAACATATTTTTATCGATTTATAGCGTAAATCGGCTGTTACTATATCGGTAACCGATGACAGTTAGGTTGCAGGTATGTTGCAGGATCAGATAAAAGCAATAAAAAAATACCGCTCATAATGAGCGGTATTAATAAGATGAATTGGTTTAACTGTGATTAATGTTTTTTGGACACATCGACCATATAATGACCTTGCAGCCAATTGCGGCCAATTAATAATTTGTAACCCATTTTGCTACGGTCTTTAAGGTTAACGTCAACAACATATTCATGACGAGGTTCACCAACATTTAACCTCACCATGTATCGTCTTTCTGTACCTTGTGCATTACGAATTAATGAGGTGCCACGAATTTTGGTGCGAACCTCAGCTTGCTGACCTTTTTCGTTAGCTGTGGTGAATGTGATCATTTTACCTATGTTATTTTCGATATTAACTGTGTCTTCTTTATCGACGCGAATATTCACCGCGTGTAATGAATTTTCAACAGCCCCCGTATCAATGCGGGTATTATACAACAAGCCAGTTTGCTTAATACTCAACTCAGCTAGAGGCCCAATCATTTTTTTATCTGAAACATCCACGATATAATCATGCTTTAAAAAATTACGCCCTATAAGTAATTTATGATTCATATGGCTACGATCACGTAAATTAACATGAATATTATGAAACTCATTGGCAAAGCCAACGTCGAGTTTCACCATATAACGTGTTTCAATCCCTTGAGAATTTTTGACTCTAGATGTGCTGACTATTTCAGCTTGAATACGTTTTTTCTCACCACGCTCATTTTGTGTAGTAAATTCAACAATTTTACCGACATCGTTTTTCATTTTCTTAGATGCACCGCCAATAATATCTATATCGACTGCGTGTAATGAGGTATTGGCAGCACCGGTATCAATGCGGGCACGATAATGAAGTCCAGACTTAGCAACAGTCATGGTTTCAACTTGTCTTAAAACGGTTTTATCACTTGCAAATACGGATATAGAAAGGAAACACAATACAGCGGCAATCACAATTCTTTTAAACATGATCAATTCCAAAAATCCACAAATCGCTTTAATAGCGGGCGTTTAGCTGCGTTTAACGCAACAAATGATCAACTTCTTGATCAAATAAATTTTTAATTAAACCAGAAAACTCAGTAATAAAAATACTCTGTTCAGGGGTGGCTAAATGATTAGCGACAGAGGCTAAAATCTCTTCTAAATCGTATACAATTGCGTCAATTTCACGGATCACCATATTGCGCTCAGCAAACGATAGTTGTGGGTTCTGGCCGCAAACCATAATAATCTGAGCAGATAACTGCTCTTCAAACAATTCCATGACAGTTTCAGTTGCCGCTACATTATTCTCAGATGACTCAAACAGCCCTAAATGTTCAGTTAAATACTGAATTAAATGTATGTACCCTTCTTTGTCAGTAACCATTTTATCCTACCTTTCTTGAAACGACTTAACCGAAAATGGCTTTCAATCGTGATGATCGAATGCCATTTTCAATCACCGATAACTATTGCGCTAAGGTTAGCACAAATGACACAGGCACTGCTAAGCTGATGCTCGGTAAACCGGCCAATTCTTTGAGTTTTTCGACACCTGCCACAAGACCGAATTCATTTGCTTGTACAATCACAGGCGCTAAACTTGAAACCACCATTTTCTTATCAGATAATTTTGCCACTAACACATCAAAGCTCTTCTGTTGTTTCTGACCATGTAACATAATGGTCGCTTCAACTTGGGTCGTTAATGTGTCACCGACTTTTAATCCGGCAAGCAATTTAGGATTGACCACCGCATCTATCGTTAATGTTGGAAACTGCGCGACTTCAAATAACACTGACTGCAAACGCTGATCACGAATTTCAACTCCAGTATCAACACTGGTTAAATCAATCGATAAAGAAAATGCACCCGCATCCGTTAATGAACCAGCAACGTGTTTAAAATGATTCACTTCAGCAATATCAGTTTTCTTAATCGAAATAAAGCTTACTCGAGAATGATCTTGATTGACTTGCCAGTCACTTGCCATCACAGATGTGCTGAGCAAGCTAGCGGCTAATAATGGTAACCATTTTTTCATCATAAAGTCCTTAGTATAGAAAGTCAGATTAAGTATAGAGTAATATTTGCTTATATTTTGCTGGGGATCAATTTAGCCAGCCATTTGTCTAATGCTTGTGCAAACGCATGCTTATCCGTTTGTGAAAAACTATTCGGGCCACCAGTATGAATACCACTGCTGCGCATTTCTTCCATAAAGTCACGCATAGTCAGGATCTGTTTGATATTTTCCACGGTATAAACCGTTCCTCTGGGATTTAATACAAGCGCACCTTTATCAACCGCATCCGATGCAAGGGGAATATCAGCAGTAACCACCAAATCCCCTTGTGCCACTTGTTCGACAATGTAGTTGTCGGCCTCATCAAAACCTGAGCTCACTCGGATCATGCTAATTAAAGGTGATATTGGTACTTTAATCATCTGATTAGCAACCAGCACAAGTTGAATCGATTTCCGCTCAGATGCCCGAAATAACATCTCTTTAACCGGATTAGGGCAAGCATCAGCATCAACCCAGATTTTATTCGTTATCACAGCTAAAAGCTCCTGTTCATTAACACTCATTAAGGTGCCAAACGATCAATATTCCAATCAGCATCGGTTTTGGTGTAAATAAATCGGTCGTGTAATCTGTGTTCACCACCTTGCCAAAACTCAACGCTGGCAGGACGAACTAAATATCCGCCCCAAAACTTCGGCAGAGGGACTTCACCTTGGGCAAACTTTGCTTTCATTTCTGCAAATTTTCCTTCAAGGGCCTGTCGCGCACTAATTTTGCTTGATTGCTTAGATACCCAAGCAGCAATTTGGCTGTCTTTGGGTCTAGACATAAAGTATTTTGCCACATCTAACATCGATAATGGCTCCGCTTGACCTAATACCGCGACTTGGCGATCAAGTGGATGCCATGGAAACAATAAACTGATTTTGCTATTAACGGCTATTTGTTTAGCTTTGCGGCTTTCTAAATTAGTAAAAAAAACAAAACCGTTGTCATCAAATTTCTTCAGTAACACAATACGTTGAAATGGCTGACCATCTTCATCAACCGTAGCAACGCACATAGCAGTTGGATCGGAAAGCTGAGCATCTTTAGCTTGCTGCATCCATTGTTCAAACAGATCCATTGGGTTAGCAGGTAAATTAGCCCTTCTTAATCCACCTTGGGTATATTCACGGCGAATATCACTTAAATCACTCATACTGGCTCCTCATTAAAGCTTGCAAGTTGTATTCTACGCTGAGCTAACACAAAAAAGCCAACGTCAACACGTTGGCTTAGGTGTTTAATAGTAAAGTTAAAATTACTTTTTAATTAAGCCTTTACCTTGGGTCAAAATATACAGTATTTCAAGGTCCAATGTTGCACCTGCAAGCACGGTAATTTCAGCAGAATTTATGATGCTGCGACTGCAACAACATCTATCGCAACAAGACTCATACCACGTAAACCGCGCAAATTGCCGTTGATTTATCACAGGTTAAGCCACAACACTCTGAGGTACCCGTAGCGGATGAAAAACAAAATCTAAGTAATCACAATGACAGTGTTAGACTCAATGGGTTTAAAATTAAGCGTTTGGCGTAAATAGCTAAATACTTTTGAATAAAGCCAATAATCAGCTTTGTCGGTGAAAGGCGTCATAGGCTATCCAAAACATAGCTAGCACCGATAATTACAATAAAATAGGCTTCAGCACTTCTAAGCAATCTTGCTGATAGTGGCTAAAATGTATGTTGTAACCTTGCTCGAGAGTCATCGCACAATGGCTTAAACACACATAATTTAACATTGGCTTATTGGCAATATGACTATTAAAGCCAATAATGTCGCAGCTGTTAGGCTGTAATAATACGATAAGCTCAGCAAAAATATCGACCTGATTTGAGCTGATATCGATGTTGGTTTCAACACTCACATAAGAGCTATTTTCCTGCGGCGTAATGTGTATAGTAAAATATTCAGCACCTCGAATACCATTAATTGAATACCCTAAAGGACTGAATAAATATTGATCAACACTAAAACCGCTGAATAATTGTTCCAATTGTAACAGCTGACTAATTTGTTCTGTTGATTGATGCTCGCCACGTAAATAGTCTGCTACGGTACCAGAAATATGATACATCAGTAATTCATTGGTGGTATCAAGTGCACTGGCTTGATAATGCTTATCTGTGGTAAAAATATAATGGTGATGGCTATCTAAATGACCCATTCGATAGGCCTGCCCACCAATAAAATCTCTTAACCTAAGCACATCATCGCCAAAAGAGCTGGCTTGTAAATGAGCATAATATTCATTTTTACGCTGATAACACACATAGGAAATCGCTTGTTCGCCTATATGCTCAATGAAGTAACAGGCTGATTCAACTAACGTACTAGCCCCGCATGTGAGCACAACGATACGATCATCCCAAACAAATAAGCTTGATTCACTCAATAAATAAGCATCACAAAAATCATTGCTTATGCTAGATAAAATGTCTGCATTTGAGGCAGCAACAAGCCCCTGCCAAAACGTTCGATCTAAAGACCGTAATTTAGGCGCGGCTGCATCAACAATAATCTCTAACTTTTTCTCTGAACCTTCAAAAAACATCTTAGCAACTTAAAAGCCTAGCCACCTGAGGGTGCTAGGCTTTTTGGATAACAAGTTAACCTAATAGAAGAGATTAAAAATCTTCTAAGTAAGTGTAGCCTTTAAGACCTAACTGCAATTCTTCTAGAATACTAGCTCGCTCATCTTCAACAATATGCTGATTCACAAGCTCTTCATAGGTGCGCATAAAGTCAACAGCATCTAGATTCACATAGCGTAATACATCTGCTACCGTGTCGCCTTGTAAAACAGACTCAATCTGGCTTAATCCACGCTCATCGATACGCACTACTGCTGAGTTAGTATCACCAAATAAGTTATGCATATCGCCCAAGATTTCTTGGTACGCACCCACCATGAAGAAACCAATCAAATACGGGCTGTCAGCACTCCACGCAGGTACAGGTAAGGTCGTTTCAATACCTTGACCATCAACATATTGATCCACAATACCGTCTGAGTCACAGGTAATATCTAACATAACCGCACGGCGCTCTGGTGCTTTATCTAATCCCGATAAAGGCAACACAGGGAACACTTGATCAATACCCCATGCATCAGGTAATGACTGGAATAATGAGAAGTTAACGAAAAACTTATCGGCTAATTTTTCATTTAATTCATCAATCACTGGACGATGATAACGGTTATTGTTACTTAATAATCCCTTCACTTCATGGCAAACACGTAAATTAGCTTGTTCTGCCCAAGCTCGGTCAGCCAAACTTAATTGACCCACAGCAAACAATGAGTGTGCTTCAGAAATATCACTTTGGCTATCATGATAAATTTCAATAATCGCACGTTGATCATAACGACCGCTGATTTCTAACCAAGATTGCCACATATTGTGGAGCAATTGCGGTGCATCTTCACTTGGTTCCTGAATATTTTCAGGAAGATAGGCTTCAGTACCTATAACATCCGTAATCAACACTGCATGATGCGCCGTTAAATGGCGACCTGATTCAGAAATAATACGCGGCATTGGTTGCTCGTATTCATTACATAAATCGGTTAATACATTGACGATATTGTTTGCATACTCATTTAAACCATAATTCATTGAGTTGTTGCTTTGGCTACGAGTACCATCGTAGTCAACCGCTAACCCGCCGCCGACATCGAAACAATCAATACTGGCACCCAGTTGGCGTAATTCACAATAAAAACGACCAGCTTCACTTACGCCTTGGCGAATGTCACGGATGTTGGCAATTTGCGACCCTAAATGGAAATGTAATAACTGTAGAGAATTAAGCATATTAGCACTTTTCAATTCAGCTATAACTTTCAACACCTGCGCTGCAGATAAACCAAATTTGGACTTTTCGCCACCGCTGGCTTGCCATTTGCCTTTACCTTGGAAAGCCAAACGTACACGTAAACCTAAACGAGGTGTAATACCGAGCTTTTCAGCTTCAATTAATACCATTTTAAGTTCTGACATTTTTTCCAGAACGATATACACCTTATGGCCAAGCTTTTCGCCGATAAGCGCTAAACGAATATATTCTTTATCTTTATAACCATTACATACAATCACTGAACTGGCTTTTTGTGCCATAGCCAATACAGCCATTAATTCAGGCTTACTACCAGCTTCAAGCCCTAATTGAGGGACTTCTTTCGATTTTTGGCTAGCTAAAATTTCTTCAACTACCGTTTTCTGTTGGTTTACTTTAATTGGGTAAACTAACAAGTAATCATTTTGATAATCGTACTTCTTAATTGCATCATTAAATGCTTCGCATAAACTTTCCACTCTGTGGTGCAAAATCTGCGGGAAACGGACTAAAACCGGTAACGAAACGCCTGCTTCAACCATACTTTTAGCTAATTCATTTAAGCCAACTTTATGATCAGGATTTTGTGGGTTAGGTGACACTGTCACTTCGCCATCTTCACGAATACCATAAAAACCTTGGCTCCAGTGAGTCACGTTATAACCCGAGCGAGCATCTTCGATAGACCAATCAGACATAATTATTTTCCGTATTTGTATCAAAGTTAGCAGTGCCGCAATAGGGGCATCTACTTGTTAAAAATCCAGATAACACAACAAGGTTATCTCAACAGTAAAAGAGTGTGCAGCACGATTGAAGCTACAAAACTCTTGACTAAAAAGGCACTGCCAAGTGCCCTAATGTCATCTCGTCTTTATTTATCTATTGCACAACATCTAATGCTAATCATCTTACGCAGATATTCACAAATCATGCAAATTTTACTAACAGAGTATCGACTAGTTGCTGTAACAGGTTTTTTACTGATTTCGCGCACGGTTAGATCACTTTTTAATCCCAAAACCAGTAACATTTTCAGCCTTTATAAAAACGGCGCAATTAAAACCTGCAATGGCGTGTAATGCAAGTTAATTACCGAATAATTACCAGAAAAAAACGCCTATAATCGATGAGTTAAACATCAATAAACAGTACCTCAACCATAAATGATTTTTAATCGTGCTTAATTGGCACAACGTCAGCTAAATTTACGTGTATAATTAGGTCAATTTCAAAGATCGTCTTTTCATTTTTATCTTTCATTAAAGTAGAGCAGAGTCATTCATGATACAAATCGGTAAACGTTATTCATTAGAAGTCGTTAAACAAGTTAATTTTGGGGTTTATCTAAATGCTCAAGAGCTTGGGCAAGTCTTGCTTCCTAATAAATTTGTCCCTACCGGTTGTAATGTCGGTGATATGGTCGATGTATTTCTTTACTTAGACTCAGAAGACATTGTGATAGCTACCACCCAAAAAGCACTTGCTCAGGTAGGTGAATATGCTTACTTAAAAGTGGTTGCAACAGGCCCATATGGTGCCTTTTTAGATTGGGGATTAGACAAAGATTTATTGCTGCCTTTTGGCGAGCAACACAAACCTGCCGAAGAAGGCCACTCATATTTAGTGTATGTTCATGCCAACCATGCCGATGAACGCATCATGGCCTCCTCTAAACTGGATAAGTTTGTTGATAAAACAGAAGCTCATTACACCGAAGGCGAACAAGTTAACTTGATCATTGGCGGCACAACAGATTTAGGCTACAAAGCTATTATCAATCACCAGCACTGGGGAGTGATATACCAAAATGAAGTATTTCAAAAACTTCGCTTTGGCCAAAAAGTCACCGGTTTTATTAAAACGATGCGCAGTGATGGCAAAATTGATCTTGTGCTGCAAAAAGGTGACAAAGATGAGCTCGATAAAAATGCTCGCTTGATCATCAATAAACTGCGCAGCGCAAACGGCTTTTTACCTTTACATGACAAAACTGATGCCGATGTTATTTATGACAAACTCGCTATGAGTAAGAAAGCCTTTAAAAAATCTGTTGGTGGTTTATTTAAAGCAGGTGAAATCACTATCGAAAGTGACGGTATTCGCTTAACTGTGTGAACAATAATCGATTAACCTCCCTAAACTAGTGCAATCCTTTGAGAAAAAGCATGGCTCTGTTATAAAAGTAATAGAATCATGCTTTTTATTAAAAGGATACTGTTTATGGAATTAACCCCGCTAGAAGCTCGAGTTATCGGGTGCTTGCTCGAAAAAGAACTTACAACTCCTGATCAATATCCCCTGTCATTAAACTCACTTACCTTAGCATGTAACCAAAAAAGTAGCCGTGAACCGGTTATGTCACTCAGTGAATCTCAAGTACAAACGATACTCGAAGACCTCACTAAAAAACGCTTAATCAGTGAGCAATCCGGTTTTGGCAGTCGCGTCGTAAAATATAAACATCGCTTTTGTAATACCGAGTTCAGCGAATTACAGTTAACCAGTGCTGAAGTTGGATTAATTTGTGTGTTGTTATTACGTGGTCCTCAAACGCCAGGGGAACTCAAAACGCGCTCAAATAGACTGCACGAGTTCACTGATGTATCTCAAGTTGAATCCGTATTACTGGCATTAAGCCAAGGTGAAAAACCCTTAGTAGTACAACTTGCTCGAGAGCCGAATAAACGTGATTGCCGCTTTCTTGAGTGCTTCAGTGGTAATGTTGACGACTATGATGTTAACAGCAGTGATGCCATTGTGGTTTCAGGCCACACGCAGCAAACATTACAGCAAGATACTCGGATTGCAGAATTAGAGCGCAGAGTTGAATTGCTGGAACAAAAGCTCGCACAATTAGAACCCCTATTAGACTAACTTATGCTTTTCGTTAAACGGTAAGCAAGGACAACATTATGGAAAGTACTGCCTCCCCATCAACATTGACTCATATTTGGTTATTAGCCAAATATGAGTTAAGCAAACGCTTTACCAATAAGAGCGGCATGATTTCATTAATTGCCTTTATGTTAATTTGGGCAATTTTATTACTGTATCCAATTAAGAGTGCATCTGAATTTATTATGCAGCCAAACTTCAGAGACTTTACCGAAGCACTCTTTGGACCTGGGAGTTTACGCCATCTATTCGAATGGCCAGTTGAAGAATTTGCAGTGTTCTGGCTAGCCGCACTATATCTGTTTCCCATGTTCAGTATTTTTATCGCCGCAGATCAATTTAGCTCAGATAAGCAACGTGGTAGCTTGCGATTTTTAACCTTAAGAGTTAGTCGTAGCAGTTTGTTTTTTGGACGTTTTTTAGGTCAAATGCTGATCCAATTAATGCTTATTGTGTTAACACTGTTGGCCACTATCGCATTGGCTCTTTCGCGTGATATGTCATTATTACTGCCATCGATCACCACCAGCTTATTAGTGATGGTGAACTTAGTCATTGTATTATTGCCCTACACTGCCGCCATGGCGGTGCTGTCATTACATGCCAACTCGGCCAGACAAGCGAGTATCTTTGCGGTTATCTTATGGGCTGTGGTATCGATTTTTATTGCCTTGATCAATATGAACTTCCCCCAACTGAGCTGGTTAAATTGGATATTGCCAGGTTCGCAAATTTCTAATTTAATTAATACTCAAGGGCTAAGCTCTTTCGCACTTGCTCCCATCCCATTACTGCAAACTGCGGTTATTTTATTTGTCGGTAAACACTTAATGAGCCGGAGCGCACTATGAGTATCATTCAATGTGACAACCTTTCTAAGCAATATGGTAATAAACTGGCGCTCGACACAGTATCGTTAACGTTGACACAGGGCGCACCCATTGCATTAGTTGGTCCTAATGGGGCCGGCAAAACGACCTTATTCAGTTTATTATGTGGGTATATTCAACCCACCAATGGCAGCATTAGCATTTTAGGCCACAAGCCAGGTAGCAAAGCGCTGCAAGGACTATTATCGGCATTACCACAAGATGCAGCATTAGATCCTAATTTTAGTATCGTGTCACAACTGCAATTCTTTGCCCAATTACAAGGCATGACAACAAAAGCCGCCAAGCAAGAAGCATTACGAGTACTCGCGCTTGTTGATTTAACCGATTCTGCTGAAGCTAAGCCCAAAAGCTTAAGTCACGGGATGAGCAAACGAGTCTCAATAGCACAAGCGTTAATGGGTTCACCTAAAATTGTCTTACTCGATGAACCAACAGCTGGACTTGATCCTGCCAATGCGAAAAAAATCCGCCAGATTGTTAAAGATTTATCAGGTAATACAACTTTTGTGATCAGCTCGCATAATCTTGATGAACTTGAAAAGTTATGCGACCAAGTTGTCTATCTTGAGCATGGCAAACTACAACAATCTGTATCGATAAAAGCCAGTCAAGCAACTGACTTTATTACCCTGACAATGAAATCGTGTGACATGGATAGCCTCCACCAAAAACTATTGGGGCTAAACGATATTATTCAAGTTAGACGCATCGGTGATGATCAATATGTTATTGAGTACCAAAAGCAATCTGGCTTCGCCATTGAAATACAATTATTTGAACTGTTTACGGTGAATCAATGGCAATATAAAGCCTTGCTGAAAGGCCGAACTTTAGAAGAAACCTTATTCTCTTAATATTTAGAGATTATTCAGAATATGACTTATGCTCATCAGCTTCGCTAGTGATGAGAAAGCGACTCACTGCACGTTATTGCAATAGTATGTAGTCCCCTTATTTATGACTAACTAGCACTTTTTCATAAACGAGGGGATCCAACAATGTCACATCATCATCCCCTCTCAATTCCGTGATCATCTCTTGATATTAACAATGCTCAAACACTATCCATTCCTAAAAATACTCTTAAACTCGCACTCCTTAGTCACTCGCTTGGACTAGCAGGCATAGACTGTATTAACCAAGAGTAAATTAAGCAAGAGTAAATTAAGCACACAGCGGCACAACTTACATCAGCCAGTTATTGTCATTACATCTAGCGGATCAGTTTGAGCAAATTTTTAATTACTCAGGTTAAGCTATGGGAAGTAAGTAAGCTAAATCCACCCCATTCGGCCTATTTCATTAACCTCGCATTTGTTTTGTTAGCAACACCGATCAACACCTTAATAACAAGCCCATTGCAAAACAATGAAATCCAATCCGCGATACAAACAACTGTTTGATAATCGTTTATTATCCCGAGTCGAGCTTATTCTCTATTAAATGACAAGCCTCAAGCCCATAGCGGCGAGTAATCGATGATTAAACAAACTCTAATGAAAAATGATTAACGCGATACCAGGTCTAAGCATTAGAAAATAATATAATAAGCGTAAGTAAAACTGAGATTTATGTTAATAGATGGTAGAAGGTGGATGAAGGATGAAGGATGAAGGACAGTAATTGATCATGACGTGATAAAAACAGATAGTTTTTTGATGATAACAACCGATAGCAAGAGCTGGTTGATGATGATTGATATGGGTATGGGTATGGGTATGGGTATGGCGACAATACAACAAGAGTGTAAAGAGTAAACTTTTAAAATAAAAAAAACTGCAGCAATAAATTGCTACAGCTTTAAAGTCCTAACATTTAGCTCGAGCTAAATATTAAACTACTGAAACGTTCTCAGCTTGAGGACCTTTCTGACCTTGAGTCACAGTGAAAGAAACTTTCTGACCTTCGTCAAGAGTTTTGAAACCGTCTGAATTGATAGCACGGAAGTGAACGAATACGTCTGGACCAGACTCTTGCTCAATAAATCCGAAACCTTTATCAGAGTTAAACCACTTAACAACACCAGTAACTTGAGACATAATATAAATCCTGTAAAAAAATAGTTAAAGCCTTAACGGCGGTAAAGCTGGAAAATGCCGGTATTACTTATGTTTACAGGACGAAACTGTTCGTATTGATAAATATAAGCCCAACCTTCAAGCTGAGTAAACTATAAACCATTTTAGAAATAAGTCAACAAACATCGGCAAAACAACCCTATTTATTTAATGCCATCACAAAACGGTTTATCTTTGAGCATCAAATAGTTATTTATATCAATTATCTGATTGTTTATTGTTCGCGTTGATGAATTTCGATTTTAAAGTCTATCTCACATTCGAGCCCTTGCTCTATTATTTGAGACTTTTGTGAGTCACTCAGCTTCCAGGCGTAAGGCGTCATATTAAGAAAATGATCAATATCTTCTGTACGCGTCAGTGACAACGAATAACCAAGCTCTTCATGCGCTAAATAAGTAAATCCTGCTAATACTATCGACTCTTCAGAGTGTAGTTTTGGTTCACTGTAAATCTTCTTCTTTAACGCATAGTGATGCATAGGACCTGGTGACACAGTAATGAGTATTCCTCCTGGTTTTATCACCCTTTGTAACTCTTCAATTTTAGAGGGCGCATAAATACGGATGGCTAAATCAAAACTGTCGTCTGCAAAAGGCATTTCAAATGCACTCGCAACGCAAAAATTCATTGTTGAATAGCGTTTTGCGGCATAACGAATGGCAAACTTAGAAATATCCAGCCCGAAAAGTTCAATATCGGATTGCGTGGCAGATTGTAGTGTTTCAAACAACCTATGACTGTAATATCCCTCACCACAGCCTATATCAAGGATCTTGTTTACATCAGTGGTATATTCAAGCGCTAACTGATTTACCTTGTCACTTAGTGGTTGATAAAAACCTTGATTAAGAAACTCCCGCCTAGCAAACATCATTTCTTTGTTATCACCAGGATCTTTGGTTTTCTTCTTCTGTACTGGTAATAAATTAACGTAACCTTCTTTAGCAAAATCAAATTGATGGCGTTGTTCACATTGCAATGATTTTTGATTTTGTACTAATGGGGCATTACAAATAGGGCAAATATAAGACATGTTGGACTCTAGAGTTACTGAAAAATTAAAGATCGTCTTCACACAGCTTATTGACCATTTCCGACACGTCTTTAGGGGCTAATAGTTCAAAACAATCTAATTTACGTTGTAGTTGTTCATTACTAACAATCTGTTCATTTGATGAATATCCTAAGTTGGTACGCTCTAATGACTGATGATAGGTGCGTAACAACCATTGGTGCTTATTTTGCAATAAATGATCAAGTTTTAATAGCTCGGTTGATACACCAGGGTGGATTTTCCCCGACTCACCGCGCAAATAGTCACGTAACTCTCGTCGTACTTGCTCTAATTCACTAATATGAACAGCAAGCATGTTAGAGGGCTCATCATGATCAAACTTACGGCCTAATATCGCTTTAGCCATAACGAGAACTTGAGGTTCGCTCAAAATCCGTAAATCATTCTCTAAGGTTACTAATTCAAAACGAGTTTCGGTGGATAAACTAAAATAAACACCCGCATCGATGTTAATGCTAACCGTTACACCACGTCTTAGCTGTTCAATACACACCCGAGGCGCCACGCCTGCTAAAGGATATAACTTTATCCCCTGCCCCACACTACGTCTTTGCTGTGGAGTATTGATTGTCGGCGGCATCGTTTCAAAAGCAAAACTCAAGAACGGCTGAATTCGGGTGATGAGAGTCGCTTGAGTATGACTAACTTGGCTAACCACAAACTCAACCAAAGGACTACTCATCGCTGATAACACTAATAAGTCACTCACACTATCAGGTAAGTGAAGCGTCAACGCAGTAGGTTGAACTATTTCACTCACACAGGGTTGAGTAAATACATGATGCATAGAATATCCCTTTATTACGTTATTGAATTTTAATCAGCAAATCCTCATTAGTCACGAGTAAACGAGTAAATGAGTCAATATTAGAATTAATTTAATTGTAGATTAACTCATTATCATTTTTTTATGCTGATAAATATTAACATGATTTTACTCGGGAAAAGGATCTTATATTGACTATGGCTAACGCAATTCAACCGTCCCTATTTTGAGGTGTACACGCCCGTTTTGTCGCATATCCATAAAGCGCTTGGGTGCTCTTCCATGTGGTGCAGTTGATTGTTTTCAATGCAGCAACCGCAGTGTTCGCACACGTAATAGGCTGTTAATGTGTTCACCCTCGCTTAATGGCGGGGTGAGTTTCACCAATTCACGGTCAAAGGTGTTAAGGCTGCTAGCCAGCATGTCTAGGCACTGCTGGTTAGTGAACACCATGCCAAGTTTAATGTTGTGGCCAGTTTGGCCAAAGCAAGCCGTTTCAATACCGGCAGGGTCAATATAGGTGCGTAATACTTCACCTTCACCCGTAGCAACTAACACACCGCCAGTACGAATGGCACCAGTAAAACCCAGCGCCATAGCCTCGTTTTAATATTCATGCAGCACCTGGTAAAAATGAGCAAAAAAAAGGGCTCCAATACAGGAGCACAACGGCGGGTGATATAAGCAAAGAGAACGCAAAGAGAAACAAGAGAGGAAGCAAAGCCAGTTACGCAGTGGTATCAAGCTTAACTAAACTGTAGCTGTTTTTAGGGTTGAAAATACGCCATATATGGCGTGTTTTACGCCACATATGGCGTTGGTCGAATTGAATTTGTGTGATACGTAAAACCGATAATGTCTAGATTTGATTTAAAAGTTATCGGTTAAGTGAGTTGCTTTGATTGAACAGTTTTTAACACTTAAAAGTCTTGAATCTTGAAGATAGAAAAAAGCCTAATCATTTTATCTCTAACCTTTGGGCTAAAATAGGTTAGTATTATGATCAAATTAATAATAAGAATAATTAATAAATTTAGAAACAATGCACAACTCAATGGCGAGTGAAGCGAGTCCGTTGGAATTGTTTGTTAGAACGTTTTTTTGATTCAATTTCTAGCTCCAGAAGTTCTAACTCTAACTCCATCTTTTTATCAATCTGCGGTTGCACCTTTTTTTCCCACGCCTGAAACCCCCAACCCGCCACGAATAGGCCAAAGAACGACGAAGATATCAAAAAGTATAGAAAAGTTTTCTTGTCCTTCTTTGTAATATCGATTAATTCATCGATTCGTTTTAATTGAGCGCGATCTACGTCCGTCATCTTTTCTAGTTTTTCTATTTTCGCAGATTCTTCAAACCACTTTATGACCTTTTCATTGGTAGAATTCTGTACATATACCATAGCAATTAGTGACGCTATAAATACTACCAACCCAAATCCAGCATAAAACTTGTGGACACTATCAGTTGCAATTGGAATATTTGGATTCATTCATATCTCCATTGAGTTCAACCACAACTACCTCGATAAACATAACGCCAGCTTGCGGAGTCTGATTGCACGCTAAAAGTGTCAACTTAAAATATAAAAATAATCGTGGGTGGCCATGTTTTACTTGCTATACGTATTTCGAATTTTTAACCGAATTGAACCATTCAGTTATTATAGGTATCAGGTAGATAAGCTTTACTTCTTTATTGTTTGATACCGCGAATATAAAGTTAGAAAGCTGGTAATGATGAGTATCAGCAATAGTGCCAACATGATTTAGTGTTTTCAGGGTGCCACTTTTTATTTCATCTAAACCACCCCACCATTCAGCTTCGTGTTTCCAATAATTTGCAGCGGAATTTATTGCTGTTGCATATGCTATCCCGGAACGATGGCGTGGCCCCAACTTATACGCATTATCTTTATCTATGTTTGAAAAAGAAGCCGCTTCAACTAAGAATTGTTGTGCTGCCACTAGACCTACACCAACAAAATACTCTGATTTATCAAATAAACCATCAGTTTCAGGATCAGAAGAGTTATTAATTTCAAAGTTTATTTCAGATAGTTTTACGTCGAGCATAGCAAAAAGCTCTTTTAGCCTTGGAAGACATACTACTGTATCTAGCATATTCATTTAACCATGCTCCCATATATATAACGCATACACATAACGAGGCTGTAGAATAATTCTAACAGTCAAATTCAATTAAAAAATAAGTTCCTAAAATCAATCCTAAGCGCTTTTAAGACACTAGTTAATGCATTTGGAACCCTTAAAACAGGCTACTTTTCTTAAAAAATAAAAATCCTACAATTTCAAGGCCGCATTCAGAGGCTAAAAATTGATGTCCAAAATAGTGAGGCAATTGCAACGGCCAGCTGTTTTTTGTCCTTTGAATGCATTGTTATGTGTTTTTTTCACTCCACTTGCCAGAGAGAATCATGAGGTAAACGCCAACGGTAATTATACCCAACATTAATCCTATGAAAGGCGATGAACTCCCAACGAATATAGACATGCCTAATGAAGTACCTAAGCATAAAGTTACAGAAATTAACTGTGCTCGATTGAGTTTATTTTTGAATTTCATTTTGAACTCCTCATCCTTGAAGTGACTGTAAATATGTCGAAAAATAACGTTTTAGTATTTGTGCGTTGCGCTGTTTCATGGCACAAACAGCTTGTTGGACTTGGCCGATGCCGAGTCTAGGTTAATGGGTACGCTTTATGCTAAAGGAATATGCTTTTTTAATGCTGGCTCTAGGCAGCAAAGCAATGTTGAATTGATTATGAGGCTTGATTTGTATGTGTTCAATTACAATTCCCTTTTCATTGTCGTGTTCCATCACATTTTTTAAATCTAGTTGATTCAATGAGGTTAATATACTCGATTGAATCAGCTTTTGGCTCCGCGCAGCGATTTAGTTCAACGCCCTGTTAACAGGCAAAAAATAGTTGGTTAAAATTAGCGACGAAGGAGCAAAACCAACTGTTTTTTGTCTTTTTTTAACAGTTTGATATTCTCAGCTTCACCAATCTTTAATTATACGATCTGTAAAAACAGCCGTTTTAGTGCCTTTATGAAGATACTCTATGACACCAACTAGCTCCTTTGAGTAGTCTATATTAATAGGCATTTTAATAGGGAGAGTAACTGAATAATTAATGGTAAAAGCTTTCAATTTTAACTTTAAGTCTTCGCAATATAAGTATGCATCATTAAACTCTGTAGTTTTAGAAAAATCTCCTGACTCGCCACGATGGGAACCACCAAGCTTTTCTTCTAGTTGTAATATTGTATATTTTTCTTTTCTATCTAAATCGTCGATCAATATGAGGTCATTACGCATATTTAAATTAAATGGGCTGTTAAGATCTAAGTCCGTATTTTCTTTAGCCCAATGAGCATCAATAAGAGGGGAAAAACTAGTTGTTCTTGCCGCTGAAACTAGTTCCATATTTATAGCTATTTGTTTTATAAATGGAGTACCATCTTCATCTTCCCAATCTTTTTCTGACTGTAAACGAACAATAAGTAGGTCTATTTTATTAAACTCGGCTTTGGTTTTTGCCCCTGATTGATAACCTGTTTTTGTAGCGAAAACTGGCTTAATATCAGGTAAATCTCTTGTTTTTCCTATTAAAGCATCAATTTTTTCAACAGATACCCTCGACTGATAATCTTTACATTCAATAACTGTTTTATAAACAACACCAGCTAATTCATATTCCCAGTAAAGATCAAATTCTCTTTCAATTCCGCAGTTATCTTTAAGTTTTTTATTAGTTTCAATAATAATATTTTTTTGTTTTATTAAATCTTCAGAATCTAATAATGCTTGTTGAAGATTTTTAACAAATTGCTCGTAATCTCTACCATCGTTTACCACGAGTACTACTCCAAGTTTGAATGAGAATATAACAGCTTATCAAACGGCTCGACCGATAAAGCCGACCGTTTAAGTTATTGATGAGTATAACCTTACATTTTATATGTCTTTGAAGTAAAGCAATTTAATGACTCTTACCCTCAAATAAAAAACGTAAATTGCACGTTAAAAGTGTCTACGTAAAATGTAAAATAATCATGGGTGGCAATGATATTATCATTGACCCCTGCGTCGCTCTACCTCCTAAATCCTTTTAGTCGTAGTGCCCCTGATATTTCAACGGAATGAAAAGCGTCAAGCAGCGATAAGATCGCCTTAAGAGAGCCTCTATACGTGTTTGCATGCTGTTGTTGCTAAAAGCACGATGATTTGACAGCTAAATGACAGACGAAGTAGATGAATTTGTTGATTGATTCTAATTTGACTGCAAAAGCAGTCAAATTAGTTAGGCTGGCCTATTGACTGGCGGAAGGCTCATATGTGTTAGCTGGGCTTATTAATTAGAAAAGACTTCAATTCCTTAGGTGAAATTGTATGTCCTTTCCGGTGTAACATTGCGTGGCAGTTTGGACAAACAGGAATTAGATCCTTAACCGGATCGACTTTATATTCTTTTTTTATTTCTGATAATGGCACTATGTGATGAACATGGATAAAATCTTTCCCACGTTCCCCATAAACTTTTTCAAAGTCAAATTCACAAATTTGGCATAGGTATCCAAATTCATCTAAACAATCCTGACGAGCTTGAGGATCTCTTTCATATGCATTAACTTTTATCGTTTTTTTCGCTCCCTCAAAAATAGGGGCTCCGCTTTCCGTAGTTTCTTTGTTTTGGAGTTCATCTATTGGAACAGCTCTAAAAACATCTCCTTCAACTACTAGTTTTCTTTTTTCTATTAAAGGATTAAACCCATCAGCTAATGTATCACCTTTTTTATTTTTTTTGGTTATGGTCTTAAAAACTAAAAGATCATATCCTTGATTTATAATTTTATTTATATGTTTTAGAGAATGTGAATAGCCATTTTTAGACCATGAAGGACTAAGAATTACATCTCCATTTCCAGCGTTCAAACTAAAAAGAACTTGTTTTTTTGAGTCGCTACAATACGAGTACTTACCCTGGGTTGATTTAAATGAAAGACCCATAACTCGATTAACATAATTTGTTCGTGTCTCTTTGACCATTGTAAGACCTGCCTATGCATAAATTAGATGATTGAAATTGCGGACCAACGATGACCAACTAACGAGCCTGTAGAATTACTCGTTTTTAAATTTATTTTGATTAATGAATAAACAATATCTGAGTTTATATTTTGATTCAATTATTTAGTGTTGTTTAGATTATTATTTAACATGCAGTTTTGTTGGTTTTTTTAGTGCGCTTTAGGGGGGGATTGAGGCGGGTTTGAAGCGTTTTTTGAGGTAAAAAGGGCTTACCCCTTCTTAGTGCATCGCTTGTTGCAACTTTTCTATGTTATGAACAAGACAGTACAGTTGCCACTGGGCATTCACTTTGGCTTGGCCACGTAAGGTCAATTTATTCATCCCTTTGTTGACCGTAATATTGCCAAATACCGGTTCGATACAGCCCAGTCGTTTGCTATATTGCCGCCGCCCCATTGGGCTGTCTATTTTCACTTTCATTTTGTCGGTGTAACTCAGTTTTTTCCGTGAGGCATCATTTTTAAACTGCACTTGCCGACCCGTTTTTATCGGCGGTTTTCGCATGCATTGCTGTTGCAACGGACAAGTTTTACAATCTTTTAAATAACCGCAAAATCGAGTGTATTCTTGGTGATAACTTTTGACATTAATACCGCTTCGCCACATTTCATTGCCTGCGGGACATCGGCAAGTTTGCGTTGCTTCGTCATAATGAAAATCATCTGAAGTAAACAATCGAGGCTTGCCATTACGTCGTTTTAATCTGCGTTTTTCTTGCTCGGTTTCGTAAGTTTCACTTTCTTGAAACAACGGGTTTCGTTTTCTAAATTGATTGTCTGCGATGTAGGTATCAAAGCCACTTTGTGCCATAAATGCCAGATTAGCTTCACTGTTAAAGCCACTGTCTGCGGTAAATTTTATGGTGTGCTCGCTTGAGGGGTTAACAGGATTGAGCTTATCGAGTTGTTGTTTTAATTGCGTGACTGCTGGCTGGAGTGTTTGCTGCTCACCGACCGAACCCCACGTTTGTGCTTGTAAGATAATTTGATGTTTATCATCGTTTATCGCAATACCATTGTAGCCTTGAATGGTGCCCTTGGATGTGGTCATCTTTGCACTGTCAGGGTCGGTGATATTGCTTTTCACAGGCTTACCTTGGCTGCCTATTTTTTTCTTGGTGTGATGCGAGGAATGCCGTGATTTTATCCGCACTTTTATCTAACTTTCTTTTTTGGTTTAAGTCTTGTGTGACGAGTTCTTCACTCAACCCATCTTGCGCTTGATGACGCTCAATAATGCGTTTACTTGCCCGTTCTAGTTTTGCTTTTTTACGGCCAAGTTCATCAAATGTACCACTCCATTCTTTGCTCGCATTTGACTTTAACTTACAACCATCGATGGCAAACATATTGCGGCCAATGAGCCCTTCTTCATCACAAATCAGCAGCACTTGAGTAAATAAGGGTTCTATTTGTTCATGCATTTTAGCCACAAAAACCCGCTATCGATGTGTAATGTGGCTGTACATCACCCGACACGCTCATGAACAAAATATTGTTTTCACACGCCTTAGCAATGCGTCGACTGCTAATTAACCCATGCGCATACCCGAGTAAAATAATTTTGAGCATCACTGCTGGTGAATACGCTGCCGCCCCCGTTTTATCATTGTGATACCAAGCATCAAACCCCGATAAATCGAGTTTATTTTCGATAATATAACAAAGGGCATACTCGAATGTGCCAGGCAAAATTTGCTCTGAAAAATTGATGGGAATGAATTTACTTTGGCAGGATAAGTCAGGCTTGTAGTTGGCCATAACAATTTACTGTAGGTGAATAATATCTATTAGATCACAGGCATCGACACCCTACAAGCTCAAAAAACAACCAAGTTGCTTTATTTATGAAAAAGACGTTGAAACGTCATTTTTGGAGAAATTCTACAGCCTCAACGCCCAATTAACGGGCTAAAAATAGTGGGCTAAAATGGACCGAAGCGAACAGCCCGCTGTTTTTAGTCCTGTTGAATCTTGTTAGGCTTTGATATATTGAGTTAAATAGCTTAATTCAATATATCCTGTAAATATGCCACCGATTAAGCCGATGATACCTAAAAAAGCTAAAAGAAAAGAATATTTAGCAATAGCAAAAGCAAGTTCTCCGCGTTTTACACGATTCCATTCTTTCTTTAAAAAATCTTGTGATATTGAAATTAAGTCACAAGATTTCTCATGTGCTATATCAGTATTAAGTTTATTAGAATCAATAAGATCTTCGATTTCCGTTAACTTAGCTAACAATTGTTTTTCTATTTTCCCTTTAGGGTTCAACCTGAGCTGTATTTTGTGAAAATGCTGAGCCATATCGTGAAACTGTTCTAAAGAGTTTTCTAAAAATTTTTCTTTGTTTTCTTCTTTTTTATAACGTTCGGCCTGTGTGGCCAAAAAACCAAGAGTTGCAACAACATATGCAATTTCTTCTCTAATGGAGTTAATCCAGTCTTGGCGAAATTCGGTTATTTTTTGGTCTTTAGAAACTAAAAGGTTAACAAATGAATACACAAAGACTAAAAGAGCAGCTATTAAAGTAGCTAAAGCAGGATAAATAGTTTTAACAAATTCCATAACAACCTCGTAAAAGCCTAACGAGCCTGTAGAATTACTCGTTTTTAAATTTATTTTGATTAATGAATAAACAATATCTGAGTTTATATTTTGATTCAATTATTTAGTGTTGTTTAGATTATTATTTAACATGCAGTTTTGTTGGTTTTTTTAGTGCGCTTTAGGGGGGATTGAGGCGGGTTTGAAGCGTTTTTTGAGGTAAAAAGGGCTTACCCCTTCTTAGTGCATCGCTTGTTGCAACTTTTCTATGTTATGAACAAGACAGTACAGTTGCCACTGGGCATTCACTTTGGCTTGGCCACGTAAGGTCAATTTATTCATCCCTTTGTTGACCGTAATATTGCCAAATACCGGTTCGATACAGCCCAGTCGTTTGCTATATTGCCGCCGCCCCATTGGGCTGTCTATTTTCACTTTCATTTTGTCGGTGTAACTCAGTTTTTTCCGTGAGGCATCATTTTTAAACTGCACTTGCCGACCCGTTTTTATCGGCGGTTTTCGCATGCATTGCTGTTGCAACGGACAAGTTTTACAATCTTTTAAATAACCGCAAAATCGAGTGTATTCTTGGTGATAACTTTTGACATTAATACCGCTTCGCCACATTTCATTGCCTGCGGGACATCGGCAAGTTTGCGTTGCTTCGTCATAATGAAAATCATCTGAAGTAAACAATCGAGGCTTGCCATTACGTCGTTTTAATCTGCGTTTTTCTTGCTCGGTTTCGTAAGTTTCACTTTCTTGAAACAACGGGTTTCGTTTTCTAAATTGATTGTCTGCGATGTAGGTATCAAAGCCACTTTGTGCCATAAATGCCAGATTAGCTTCACTGTTAAAGCCACTGTCTGCGGTAAATTTTATGGTGTGCTCGCTTGAGGGGTTAACAGGATTGAGCTTATCGAGTTGTTGTTTTAATTGCGTGACTGCTGGCTGGAGTGTTTGCTGCTCACCGACCGAACCCCACGTTTGTGCTTGTAAGATAATTTGATGTTTATCATCGTTTATCGCAATACCATTGTAGCCTTGAATGGTGCCCTTGGATGTGGTCATCTTTGCACTGTCAGGGTCGGTGATATTGCTTTTCACAGGCTTACCTTGGCTGCCTATTTTTCTTGGTGTGATGCGAGGAATGCCGTGATTTTATCCGCACTTTTATCTAACTTTCTTTTTTGGTTTAAGTCTTGTGTGACGAGTTCTTCACTCAACCCATCTTGCGCTTGATGACGCTCAATAATGCGTTTACTTGCCCGTTCTAGTTTTGCTTTTTACGGCCAAGTTCATCAAATGTACCACTCCATTCTTTGCTCGCATTTGACTTTAACTTACAACCATCGATGGCAAACATATTGCGGCCAATGAGCCTTCTTCATCACAAATCAGCAGCACTTGAGTAAATAAGGGTTCTATTTGTTCATGCATTTTAGCCACAAAACCCGCTATCGATGTGTAATGTGGCTGTACATCACCCGACACGCTCATGAACAAAATATTGTTTTCACACGCCTTAGCAATGCGTCGACTGCTAATTAACCCATGCGCATACCCGAGTAAAATAATTTTGAGCATCACTGCTGGTGAATACGCTGCCGCCCCCGTTTTATCATTGTGATACCAAGCATCAAACCCCGATAAATCGAGTTTATTTTCGATAATATAACAAAGGGCATACTCGAATGTGCCAGGCAAAATTTGCTCTGAAAAATTGATGGGAATGAATTTACTTTGGCAGGATAAGTCAGGCTTGTAGTTGGCCATAACAATTTACTGTAGGTGAATAATATCTATTAGATCACAGGCATCGACACCCTACAAGCTCAAAAAACAACCAAGTTGCTTTATTTATGAAAAAGACGTTGAAACGTCATTTTTGGAGAAATTCTACAGCCTCAACGCCTTGCTAAGCGGATAAAAATGGTTGGCTAAAATCGCGAAGCGATAGCGAACCATTTTTATCCGTTTAAGCAACTTGTTATATGATACTTATGACCACAACTGGCTAATAAAATGATAATTTACTTCTAGAAACACTAGAGATGCTATAACCGCAATAACCGCAATAATGGTAATAACTATTATTTTGAGTGCTTGTTTTACATTAGTAATATTTTTTGTGTAAGTTTTTTCGTCGTTATATGAAAGAGCAAAAATCAAGCTGATATAAACGCATATACTAATGAAAAATAAAGCAGGATCTGTCCAGTTTTTTTCTTCGCCCAAATGCCCATGTGTTAAAGCTACAAATTTAAACATGAACAAAGTTATAGAGAGAGACAATAGTGTTCGTGATAGTCTCCTAAAAAAACCAAACATACATGAACCACAATTATTTTTCTTTTCTGCACTCTCTGGTCTAAAAATCATTGCCAAAATAAAAGAACCGAGACCAACAACTATAGCTATGTTTAGGGCATGATAATTAAATAATGCCTCATATGAATACTTGAGTCCTTTTTGTAGATCACTAAATGCCTTACCATCAACTTTACTAGCTTGATAAATTAGATAATAAAATACAATAAAATTAACTGATAACAACTCCAATGAATCAAAAGCTACTTTTCTTAAATCTCTAGCAGTTTTTTTAAGCTGAATGTCTTTTAGTTCTTTTTTCAAATTTAACTCCCAATTCTGATTATCATATAACAACTTATTGAACGGCTCGACCGATAAAGGCGCCCACTTAAGTTATTGATTAATATCATCCTACATTTTATATGTCTTTGAAGTAAAGCAATTTAATGACTCTTACACTTAAATAAAAAACGTAAATTGCGCGTTAAAAGTGACAACATCAAATGTAAGGGATAAACCGAGCAATATCAATACATTAGAGCAAGGCGTTACAGCTGCCAAACGGTTAGCTTAATATTGCCCAATTTTTTGCTAAGTCACTCAAACGCATACGCTTTGCTTTAGGTAGCAAATGCCGTGTGATCAAGGGTTCTCGATGAAACGCAGTTAGCTTTATAAAATGGCTGAATAGTTATCGTTAACTCAGTTAACTGATAACTCATCAGTAAAATTGACCGTATTCTAGTCGATGCCCCAGTGAATTTACGTCAGCCCACTTTTGGGCTAACTTGCAAAATCAACAGGTTGGCACCAGTCAGCGCGATTTAAAGTGTTACCAGCTGACCAAAGACGGTTTTATGTTTTTAGTGATGGAGTTTACGGGTGCCAAAGCTGCCGAACTCAAGATCAATTTCATTAATGCCTTCAACGAAGCCCAAAAGCGACTTAGCCGCACTACACACCCGTTTGAGCGTCAGCGCATGATGTTTACATGGGAAGGCGGAAAAATAGTGAGCTCGCAACCGATACATGATGACCAGTTTGTCACCAGCCGCGATAAATTAGTGCAGTACATGCGCGAACCCCGCTTTTTATCGCTTGAGCAATTGCTAGAAATCAGGGAAGCCGCAAACCAACAAATAGCGACACTAGCAAGATTGGCAGAGAAAAAAGCCCGTTTACACTAAAAACCACCGCTAAACGCCCATAAAAATGGCTACATCAAGTAGCCATTTTTGTTTGTAGGTAATCATAGTGTAACGCTCGCATTTGCGGCTGGTTTGGAGCGCAGCGGAAAACCAGCCGCAAATGCGTTTATTAGCCTCTGAAATATGGCAGCGAAAAACTTCTGGCTTGAAGGCCAATTCTTTGTGACAGCGAAATGTTCATAATATGCGGCCTTCTATTCTCAATCTTACGTCCACTGGGAAGCTCCAAAGAAAACCCTTCTGCTTTATTTCTTTTAATCGAAGGCACTTTCATTTCAATTTCATCTGGAAAAAATAACAGAGGTAAATCTGAAAGCATATCAAAACATTTTTTTATTTCGTCGGAACTAAAATTATTGCATTTGCTACTATTTAATCCCGAATACTTAACAAGTACGCTACTCAGAGCGCTCGAAACAAAGTATGTATTAATCAAGTGATATGGGATGTTTCTATTTAAAGAGAACCCCGTTTTCATTCCATGGAAGTCATCATGAATTAGTGGATCAGCCCCTAATGTGCCTCCTGGGAGAACACCCTCTATATAGTATCCAACAACCAAGTTAGCATCCCATGATGATGAAAATGGCCTCACCCTTCTATGCTTATGCTTTACCTCATTTATTATTTTTGAGACATGAGCTCGATAAGATGACGTTAGATCTTTAAATTCTCTTGATGCCTTAGTAAATCTTTCATCCTTATGTAGCACCGACTTTAAGATAGATTGGCAAGCCTCAATGAAATTTGCAGAAAAGAATATAAGATTAAATATATCTACTCTGTAATCCTCGAGATTGTCAGGTGTATAGGCGTAGCTCTCCTTTCTCTTTAAAGCATCACTTCTCAATCTTTCCAGCAACCTCTTCGCGCTATCAATCACTTCTAAAAATGAGAAATAGAAAACATCCGCAGGATGATTCAGGCCTAACTCACTGTGTCCAGCATTTGAACATTCCATGTTTTTGAGCAGTGAAATGACTTCCGGATAATATCCAGTTTTTTTGCTTGGTATCTGGAACTTCACTATAACTCCTTGAGTGGCTAACGAGCCTGTAGAATTACTCGTTTTTAAATTTATTTTGATTAATGAATAAACAATATCTGAGTTTATATTTTGATTCAATTATTTAGTGTTGTTTAGATTATTATTTAACATGCAGTTTTGTTGGTTTTTTTAGTGCGCTTTAGGGGGGATTGAGGCGGGTTTGAAGCGTTTTTTGAGGTAAAAAGGGCTTACCCCTTCTTAGTGCATCGCTTGTTGCAACTTTTCTATGTTATGAACAAGACAGTACAGTTGCCACTGGGCATTCACTTTGGCTTGGCCACGTAAGGTCAATTTATTCATCCCTTTGTTGACCGTAATATTGCCAAATACCGGTTCGATACAGCCCAGTCGTTTGCTATATTGCCGCCGCCCCATTGGGCTGTCTATTTTCACTTTCATTTTGTCGGTGTAACTCAGTTTTTTCCGTGAGGCATCATTTTTAAACTGCACTTGCCGACCCGTTTTTATCGGCGGTTTTCGCATGCATTGCTGTTGCAACGGACAAGTTTTACAATCTTTTAAATAACCGCAAAATCGAGTGTATTCTTGGTGATAACTTTTGACATTAATACCGCTTCGCCACATTTCATTGCCTGCGGGACATCGGCAAGTTTGCGTTGCTTCGTCATAATGAAAATCATCTGAAGTAAACAATCGAGGCTTGCCATTACGTCGTTTTAATCTGCGTTTTTCTTGCTCGGTTTCGTAAGTTTCACTTTCTTGAAACAACGGGTTTCGTTTTCTAAATTGATTGTCTGCGATGTAGGTATCAAAGCCACTTTGTGCCATAAATGCCAGATTAGCTTCACTGTTAAAGCCACTGTCTGCGGTAAATTTTATGGTGTGCTCGCTTGAGGGGTTAACAGGATTGAGCTTATCGAGTTGTTGTTTTAATTGCGTGACTGCTGGCTGGAGTGTTTGCTGCTCACCGACCGAACCCCACGTTTGTGCTTGTAAGATAATTTGATGTTTATCATCGTTTATCGCAATACCATTGTAGCCTTGAATGGTGCCCTTGGATGTGGTCATCTTTGCACTGTCAGGGTCGGTGATATTGCTTTTCACAGGCTTACCTTGGCTGCCTATTTTTTCTTGGTGTGATGCGAGGAATGCCGTGATTTTATCCGCACTTTTATCTAACTTTCTTTTTTGGTTTAAGTCTTGTGTGACGAGTTCTTCACTCAACCCATCTTGCGCTTGATGACGCTCAATAATGCGTTTACTTGCCCGTTCTAGTTTTGCTTTTTTACGGCCAAGTTCATCAAATGTACCACTCCATTCTTTGCTCATTTGACTTTAACTTACAACCATCGATGGCAAACATATTGCGGCCAATGAGCCCTTCTTCATCACAAATCAGCAGCACTTGAGTAAATAAGGGTTCTATTTGTTCATGCATTTTAGCCACAAAACCCGCTATCGATGTGTAATGTGGCTGTACATCACCCGACACGCTCATGAACAAAATATTGTTTTCACACGCCTTAGCAATGCGTCGACTGCTAATTAACCCATGCGCATACCCGAGTAAAATAATTTTGAGCATCACTGCTGGTGAATACGCTGCCGCCCCCGTTTTATCATTGTGATACCAAGCATCAAACCCCGATAAATCGAGTTTATTTTCGATAATATAACAAAGGGCATACTCGAATGTGCCAGGCAAAATTTGCTCTGAAAAATTGATGGGAATGAATTTACTTTGGCAGGATAAGTCAGGCTTGTAGTTGGCCATAACAATTTACTGTAGGTGAATAATATCTATTAGATCACAGGCATCGACACCCTACAAGCTCAAAAAACAACCAAGTTGCTTTATTTATGAAAAAGACGTTGAAACGTCATTTTTGGAGAAATTCTACAGCCTCAACGCCGCACTAAGCGGACTAAAATAGTGGATTATAATGTGTAGCGAATCGAAACCTGACCCACTGTTTTAGTTCCGTTTAAGCGCCTTTTTATGTGTGCATTTCAACTACCAAAAGAGTTTCTTTTAATTCAGAAGATATACTTAGAATATTATTCTCTACTAACCCAATAAACTCGAGGATTAAGCTAGAGGAGTTAATGGAAAAATCTCCTGAATCTAAATTGATAATTAACTTTTCCTCATCACCATCTTGTACTCCACGATTGAATGCTATCTTCATATGGTTCAATTGGGAATGTCTATCTTCTTCAGTTGAACTTTGAACTTGAGAATTTTGATGTGCCACTTTATTTCTTAGGTTTTGAAACTCCCTTAGTCTACTATAAGTGGCATTATCACTTTTACCGCAGACACCAGTAAGAAGTTTAATAAAAATAAGTAACTTTTCAGACGTATTACTATTTTTCAATTGTGTATAACAAAGCTTGCTACCTGTTTGTACCTTAATGTGTTCACACAATTTCTGTAATGAACTTTCATATACTGTGTATGTAAGAACAATTAATGAGTTATAAAAATAACTTTTAATTTTTGCAGCCTCTACAAAGTAAGACTCCCCAATTTGTTCTGCTAAATCAGGATTACTATCAAGGTTACTTGCTACTTCAGACTCCAAAGACTCCAACATTTCATTAACTGGTTCCGCCAAACGGTCGACATATTTTTTTAGATAGTCTATTTCAAACCCGAAGCCTGCTTCGAACTCATTCAGTTCTACAGATTTAGCCTCTACGTTTTCTTTATTTCTGAGCAAGCTAACACCTATAATTTATGGTTGCACACACAACAGCTTATTGATCGATTCGACCGATAAAGCCGTCCGTTTAAGTTATTGATTAATATCATCCTACGTTTTCTATGTCTTTGAAGTAAAGCAATTTAATGACTATTACACTCAAATAAAAAACGTAAATTGCACGTTAAAAGTGTCAACATCAAATGTAAAAAAATAAACCAAATAATATCAATATATTAAAGCAGCCCTATTTTTCCAACATAGTCCTTTAGGCTGCAAAAAGCCACAGTTAAACGCCCATAAAAATGGCTACATCAAGTAGCCATTTTTGTTTGTAGCTTATAACGCCGTTGTAAATTCTGATTTTGGAGGAGCCCGTTTGTGCTATTCAGCACAAAAAGGAGCGACGGAAAAACTGTCAATTTGACAACTTTATTATGGGTTTACTCAATTTCAAACTGAATTATCGCAAAGTACCCTGATGCTTCTTTAATGTTTTTTGATAAAGATAGCCACTTTTAAATAGCGGTGCTTGCGGCCTTCCCGAATTTTGGTTCAAACGAAGTTAGAGGGGACGGGGTTATTTTCAAGAGCATACCCTGGAATTAAATAACCCCGTCCTTTTTATTTTAGCCACCACACATTGATGGCTGTCCCGCCCAGTTGCAACATAGGCGCCCGTCAATGTTAGATAACGCCCTACTACCCCAGCTCGTTGGACATTTGTTATAAAACACACCTAAGCTAAATGTTGCATTCCTATAAGAACCATCAATTCGCTTACAACTAGCATGAATTGTACAATCCTTTACTTCGATATCAGTGCATGTTTTATAGTAATTTACAGACCCACCATTCCAATCCGGTAAAGTGCAATTACTTTTCAAAAGTGGGGGTTCGGAGCCTGATTTTTCTGCTAAGGCAGCCTGATTTAGCGAAAATAACATTATAAGAACAAAAACTAACGATATATTTTTCATCTTGGTATCCTTTTCAGTTGTTGGTGAAAATAAACCAAACAATATTAATATTAGAACAGCCTATTTTTCTCAACATAGTCCTTTAGACTGTTTTTTGTTCACATATTCTTATTATGCAGTCAAAACTCATTACAACTGTAAATAAGTAAGGGCTATCCACTTAGCACAACCAACCACTATATATTGTGGTTATCGATTTTTAATTGATTGGTACGTTATCGGCTTAGAACGCACTGCTTGTTCAAGCAACCTGTAGAATAATAATCCCCGAGAATCTGACTTTCTTCTATTGAAGCGAAATGTAAACTCATCTAAATAATAATCAAGTTGCTTAGCCTTTACCGCGCCTTGATATGTACCTAAAAGCCATCTTTTACATAATGATGAGACTCGATGCACCCCAGCCATTGTTTCATGTGCAGGTACAGATGAACCTAAATGCACTATTCGGTTATGCTTATATCCTTTCTTGTCTATTTGTTTGTATGCTTGAGAGCCATCACTACAAATTGTACTACCAGGTTCAATTACATCTTGAATGAATTGATGGATATGTTCTTTGGTTGCACTTTCCACTTGCCTTAAACGTATCCGGCCAAATCCAGAGCGTGATAGCAGCTCAACTGCTACCAAAACTACAGCCTTACGCTTACCCTGTTGATTTTTAATAGATGATTGGGGAACGACGCCACCTATTAGTGTTTCGTCAACCTCTACGATGCCGGACAGTTTATCCCTTTCAGGATCAACCATGGCATACCTTAACTTGTGCATTAATGACCAAGCGGTTTGATAACTCCCAAGACCTAATAACCTTTGAACTCCAAGAGCGCTGACACCATTTTTTTGATTTGTAATAAACCAGACGGCAGCAAACCAACTTTTCATGGGGGTTCTTGTTTTGTCAAAAAGTGTACTTGATGTTACTGAACACTGAGAACGACAAGCATGACATTTTAACTTGCCATTACTTAACTGATAAGGTGATTGATGGCTTGAACAGCTTGGGCATATGAATCCGTTTGGCCAACGAAGTTTGTAAAGGTAGCTAATGCAGGATTGTTCATCATGAAACCAATCAACAAATTCGCCCCAACTTGTAGGGTAATCTACACCAGCTTTTAATAAATACGATGAAGTTTTCATCACTACATATTGACACTGGTGGCGCTAAATGGATAGCCCTTAAATAAGTACAGTGCAGGTCACGTAAAGTGGGAAGTAATGACTGATACAAAATATTTAGCAGCAAACTAAAGCTATGGACACAAAGTTTTAGGCGATCAAAAGTTGTGGTTTAAGACGACCAAAAGTTGAGTGGAATTGTGCATCATCAAATGTAGGGGAAACACCATTAATTCATTCACTTAATGAGTTTAATTTTTAGGTAAAATTTATTGGCAGAGATCAAAGCTATAGAACAACAACGCAATCCCTAAATTTCTCATATGTAGTGAAGCACTGCGCTTGTTCACCCCCGCAGTGCACCGAGCCAGAAGGACCCATTTATTTTACCGCACTCTAAAATAGTTAGGACTCTTGAGCCTACTGTTGAAGCAGAACCAATATCAGATACTCTTAATTGGAGCAAATCAACGTTGGGGATCAACTGACGCCTAACAGACCAATCTAAAACTGTTTTCAACTGTTTGAGAATTGCACCAGATGTTACCCTATTCTTCTTCGACTTTTGATCAAAGAAATCAATCCATTCACCCAGAGTAATATCTTCTACTAACCGGTCTTCAAACCAAGCAAACAAATGAACTTTAAAACATGACCCATATGTTGCTACAGTACCAGGCTTTAAAGAATTACCTTGCTTTAATAGGAATTGTTCACAACAGTACCTAACGGTTGATCTGCTTCTTCGGGTATTGCGTTGTTTCCAATACACTCTTGGATCTGTATCATTCGCTAATGAGTTTCTAAGTTCTGGTATCAATTTTCGAGCTTCAGCCAGTTTGACATCAGGGTATCGACCTAAGGTTAAACGCCCTGGCGACGAGCGAAATCGAAAGCGATACTACCAGGTAATGGTTCCAGCATGACTGATGCGCACACTTAAACCATCGCGGTCTGAAAGCTCAGATTTACCTGAATATGGTTTGCCGTTTATAGAGCGTAACAGTTTGTCAGATAAAGACATTTTTAGAGCCTGCTTACATATTTAGTATTGATATATAGAGTTTATGACACATTAAAAATATGTACGCAGGCATGTACACAGATGCCCTAATAGCAAAGCAAATTCAATGAAATTGAATAAAGTGATTTAAAATGGAATTAATCATGATTTACATGACGTTAAATAGAAAAATGAGTAAAAATAAATGAACATAAATCATGATAATCAACCATCCCTATTTTGGCACGATTACGAAACATTTGGGGCGAATCCAAGTAAAGATCGACCATCACAATTTGCAGGTATTCGAACCGATCTAGATTTGAACATTATTGGTGAGCCTGAAACCTTTTATTGTAAACTTGCACCAGATTATTTACCTGCTGCCGAAGCCATACTCATTACAGGTATAACCCCGCAACTGGCTAACCTTAAAGGTATACCTGAAGCTGAGTTTATGAAACGTATCAATGGCTTATTTAGTCAACCAAACACCTGTGTTGTAGGCTACAACTCACTACGATTTGATGATGAAGTCAGTCGTTATGGTTTTTATCGTAACTTTATTGACCCTTATGCACGCGAGTGGCAAAACGGTAATTCGAGATGGGACATTATTGATTTAGTTCGTGCTTGCTATGCATTTCGTCCCGACGGAATTAATTGGCCCATGAAAGAAGATGGCTCTCCGAGTTTTAAGCTCGAACTACTCACTCAAGCCAATGGCTTAAGTCATGAAAAAGCTCATGATGCTATGTCAGATGTTTATGCCACCATCGCTATGGCTAAATTAATCAAGCAAAAACAGCCTAAACTGTATGAATATTATTTTAACTTAAGACGTAAACAAGCGGTTGCGGATCATATTGATGTGCTAAAAATGCAGCCATTGGTTCATGTCAGTTCAAAAATTAGTGCGCTGCAAGGCTGTACCACATTGATTGCACCAGTGGCCTATCATCCAACGAATAAAAATGCAGTGATCTGCGTTAATTTGGCGATGGACATTTCTCCCTTGTTAACCTTGTCAGCCCAAGAAATCAGCGATCGTATGTACACCTCGCGTCAAAATCTGGCCGAAAACGAGCTGGCGATACCACTTAAACAAATTCATCTGAATAAGTGCCCGTTTATCGGTTCACCAAAATTACTTGACGATGAGGTAACAGAAAAATTACAGTTTGATAAAGCATTTGCACGCGAGCAATATAAACGCCTGAAAAATCACCCAGAATTGCGTGAAAAACTGAACCAAGTCTTTGAACTTGAATCAGACCGTAAACCGATTACTGATCCTGATTTAATGCTCTACAGCGGTGGTTTTTTCAGCCATGCCGATAAAACGAAAATGGACATTATTTGCCATACAGCACCCCATAATTTAGCCGCATTAGCATTGCAGTTTGATGATCCTCGTATCAATGAAATGTTGTTTCGCTTTAGGGCCCGTAATTACCCAGAAACATTAAGCGACAGTGAAGCTCGTAAATGGCGTGATTTCTGTCAACAACGATTATCGAATGCTGATTATGTGATAAAACTCGAAAATCTGGTCGAAGAAACCAGCGAGAATGAACACAAACAAAAGCTATTAAAAGCCCTATACCAATATTTACAATCATTATAGTGAACTTTCACTTTACACAATTTATTTCATCTAAGGATAAGGGAATGCAAAATCGATTTTTAGAGAGCATTACTCAACTAGACAAGCCTTTGGCTACCGCACTTGTGCCAATACTTCATGAGCAATTTTGTGGTCATATTGATGCGATTCAATTTGCTGAGCTTGTAAAAGCAAGCGGCAAACCAGAACAACAAGTGCTAATGGATTTATTACCTATTGCAGCTGCACTGGCTAACCCTCCTATCAGCGAATTCTACGTAGGCGCTATCGCAAAAGGTGCCAGTGGCGACTTGTACATGGGGGCTAATTTAGAATTACCCGGAGAAGCGCTATTTCACAGTGTACACGCTGAACAAAGTGCAATCAGCCACGCTTGGCTGGCCGGTGAAACAGAAATTGTTGATATTATTGTCAACTTCAGCCCTTGTGGCCACTGCCGCCAATTTATGAATGAACTAGTCAATGGCAGTAAGATTAGAATTCATTTGCCAGAGCAAGAAACTAAAACATTAGCACACTATTTGCCTTATGCGTTTGGCCCTGCTGACTTAGATGTCACCATGCCGCTATTAAGTAAACGTCAGCAAGAGTTTAATTGTGATTCTGATGACCCAATGATCATTGAAGCCATTGATCAAATGGGCCTAAGCTATGCGCCATACACCAACAATAACGCCGCTGTAGTTCTTGAAACCAAGGATGGCGCCACTTTCTGTGGTCGCTATGCTGAAAGTGCAGCATTTAATCCATCAATGCAGCCGATGCAAATGGCGTTATCAAATCTGATCCGTAATAACCGCCAATATAGCGAGATTAAGCGTGCTGTATTAGTTGAATCATCGGTAGGGAAAATCACTTTAGTGGGTGCTGCAATGGATGCTCTACATGCCATAGCCCCAATTGAACTACAACACATGGTTGTTGAACCTTTGATAGGCTAAAACGCGTAAGCTTGCCATCTTAATCGGCAATAAAAAGGCGCTCATATGCGCCTTTTTTATTGAATAAATACCACATAAAACTCAGATACAGTTGAACTTTTATGGTGAACATTTATTCGAGATAAGCGGTTCAACACTTAATTGAGAAATGCAGCACAAGTCTTAGAGACATCGTTATAGAAACACGGTTTTTAGAGACACAGTCGCTAAATCACTCCACTCCTGATAAAAATTTCTTCTATCAAATAAGCAAGATTATTTAACCGCCGCTTGCGGCAGTATTTGTGGTTACTTACTCGAGCATTATCGCTCACACTCGATGCATCATGACACTTGGCAAACTCTGTCTGGCATCAAATTGTCACGACCTGCAGCTAAATACGTCTTAAAAGTTGAACTGCCCACAGATTAATAATGTGTTATATTTTAATAATCTACTGCTAATAACATGCTAAACTAATTCACTTTTTAATCGCTATACCGTTAAATAGCCTCTTTTTGGCAATAGCATTTATGAGCCAATTTATGTCGCTAAATGTCTTATAATCAACAAGGTGTCGCGATGAGTAATCACAGTCAAGGTCATGTAAAAATACATGACCAACAAACATATATGCCCTTAACCAAGCAAACGTAAAGTGAGTCACTATTGCGCATTTTGACCGTTAACAAGATCTTACTCTTTGTGCTATTTTGTACAGTGGCCTTAGTGTGGATCATTTTCGAAAATGCCAAACCCATTACAGTCAAAATACTCAATAATTTACTCGCCGACAATCATATCGAAGTGCTTAACTTTGATGCCGAATATGTGTCGTTTAACCATATTTATATTCCTAGATTAGTATTGAAAGTGGAAGACAGTCATATCGCTATCCAAGAATTTAACCTTGAGCTGCGAGATAGCCTGCAAATTCTTAAAAATCAACAAATCAGTGCTGATGACATTATTAGTATCAAAACACACAGTGTTTATGTCGATTTAGGCGACAGTTTCTTTATTCGTCAGTCTCAACAAACAGAAGAATCGCCGGCGTCAATGCAGCTCAACTTGGCTAAATTACCCATGATTGAGTTAGGCGAGATTAACATTAAGCTGCCACTTCTGGATAAAGATGCTCCACAGCACAATACGTTAAAAATGGACAAGCTCACATTAACTCCAGAAGGTCAGTTAAATACCTTGTGGCGCTTTAATGATTTTCCATTATTTAGTCTTGATGCCACCTTAGATAAACAAGCGTGGCAATTTAATACGCTGGTTGATTTGGGCTTAAGTTATCAGGGGCTTGAGTCATTAGATCAATATTTACATTTATTAAACAGCAAGCAGAAGTCACAACAAGCACAAGCTAATAATATGCTTAATGGCTTACAGCAACAGTTATCACAAATACTGCAACCCATCCGTCAGCAACAACTCACAGTGAAAGGCCAGTGGACAGCCCATAGTAAAGTTGACTTAATGAGCGGTGAGATCAGCAGCCAACAATCAATTGATGGACTATCCTTGCACTCTCCACTGTGGCCAAGTGTATATTTTGCGCCGCAGCAGCCAATTAAATTAATGCTAAATATGGGTAACTACCCAATATCAACAACCTTAACCGACAACAAAACCACTAACGCGTTCGCGATTAAACTCAACATAGCGCCCATTAACTATCAACTGTCACCAACAGAACAAGACAGAAATAAGCTGATTAGATTATTTGCCGGTGATCATGATAATCAAATAATACATGCTATTGATCAACTTACGCCTAAGTTGGCTTCTCAGCAGGCCCATATTGATGTGCACATGGACTCCCCTATCGAAGCGGTTATTCCCTTACAAAATGATATGTTACCGTTACAAATAACACTGCCGGACTTGAAGCTGAGCATTGAGGGATTACTACTGCAAAGTCAGCTAACCTTGGCCCATACCACATTGAATACTCACCAACAATTTAGCAGTGATTTTGACTTGGATATGGCTTTATCATCGCATGCCGCCATAAACCAAACCGAACAACAGCAAGCAGTAACACTCGCCACTGACGACACTCGGATAACAGATCCCATAACTGGCACAAATCAAAAGGCGGCCTTGCAAGCATCGCCTTCAGCTCCAAGTACTATTGATATTAAAGCTTTATTTCCGCAAATTGCTTTAGATCAGCTGTTATTGTCAGAGGCTAAACTACACTTAGTCGGTAAAATATCGCAACAACAAGATCAACTCGCGCTATCGTTAGATTCAAGCTCTAGCTTTGCCATTAATCACAGTAGTATTTCACGCAGTGTAACCAGTGAGAATCAGCAGCAAACTAAACAAACCCAAACAACGTCGGCGCAATGGGAGACATTTGGGCTTACGGTCAATGACACCTCTACCATAGTGTTCAAAGCAGACACGACTCAAATTGATCTGGCCCCTTTCAAGATTCAAATTGGTCAGCTTATTGGCCAGCAAGCAACGCATGCAGGCAAAAACGCATTATCGACCATAGAGGGAGTGATTAATAAAGCTGAGGTGGCGTTTAACCAAAAGTTATCCCTTGGATTGCATAGAGATGACTCTTTAGAAACGTCATTAGACAAGTGGTTACAAACCCCAGCGACTAACGACATAGCATGGCGTGTCAATCAACTCGATATCACCAAACAGATCGGCAACAATCGCCGCCAGCCTTTGCTTGCGCTAAACCAGTTAAATGTTATTCAACAACTTAACTTATCCAAAGGGCTATTGATCGGTAATGAGCAATGGCAACTCGATACTCTTACCTTAAGCAGCTACCACTTGCTTAAATTTGCGGATAAGAAAAGCCCCTTATCACTAGCAGGACAATGGACATTCGATACCGACATTGAAACCGCACTAAATACATTGCAAAAAGTCCAACCCTTGCCGAATGACTTTACTATACAGGGCCACAGTAAACTTATTGCAGGCTTTGCCTTAAGCGAAATAGACAATAGCAGTCAATTTGAGATGAAGATTGAACAGCAGTTATCGTCTTTATCTGGCCAATGGCAAGATAAAACATTTAATGGCGGTGAAGTTTTTGCTCAATGCCAATTTAACTGGCAACAAACTTACGATGCGCCGAATACGGCCGCAGATGAAAAACACTTTGCTCACAGTAAGCTTGTCTGTCCACAAACGGCAATCAGTTTACAGCAAGCTAAAATCGGCTTATCGCTCACTAATTTAAATGTTAATGCCAATATTGAACTCAATAAAGATGGCAATAAACTGCCGACCAACTGGTTACAACAGGTCACCGGATTAAGTGAGACTAACATTAATCTTACCGCCAGTGGCGACATGCTGGATGGACGTTTTCTATTACCTGAATTTGTGCTTAAACTGCATGATAAATCTTATGGATACTTGTTATTACAAGGTCTTAGTTTAGATAAGTTTTTAGAAGAACAACCCCAAGTAGGGGTTAAAGCCAATGGCTTATTTGATGGCGTACTTCCTGCTGAATTAACGGATGGCAAAGTGACAATATCCGGAGGCAAACTTGCAGCGCGTAAGCCTGGAGGATTAATTGAAGTAGCCGGAAATCCTGCCATAGATAGACTAGAATTATCTCAACCCTATCTTGGATTGGTATTTACCGCACTTGAGCATCTTAACTACACTGAGTTGGCGAGCACATTTGACATGACGCCCAATGGAGATGCCGTGCTTAACTTGGGTGTTAAAGGTAACAGCCGCGGAATTGAGCGACCTGTCCACCTCAATTACACTCATCAAGAAAACCTGATTCAATTATACAAAAGCACCCAGATTGGCAATCAGCTACAAAACAAGATTGAAACAAAAATCCAATAGCAGCATAAAAGGATCGTCTACGTGAAATATTCATCGCTATATTTAATCAGTATCAGCACCATAATGGCATCGTTATGCCTATCAGCTTGTACGCCAACAGTAAAAATAGAACCGCCCGATAAGCCTATCGTGATTAACTTAAATGTAAAAATTGAGCATGAAATTAAAATTAGAGTGGATAAAGAACTCAATAATTTACTCGAAAATGATGAGTTATTTTAAGCAGAGGTGATCAAGATGAAATCAACTTTCACTTTCGCTACAGCACTATGCTTAACCAGTTTATTATGGAGTGCTAGTGCGTGGTCAATGACATTGCAAGAGGCTAAAGCAGCAAGAATAGTGGGTGAGCAACCGAATGGTTATTTAGGGTTAATTATCGACACTCCTGAGGCAAAACAGCTAGTATTATCCGTTAATGCTAAACGGAAATACTATTATCAATCGATCGCCAAACGACATAGCGTGAGCATTGATGAAGTCGCGACACTCGCGGCGCAAAAAGCCATTGAAGCAGCAGAACCCGGGCATATGATCCAAACGCCCCAAGGGCTATGGCTAAAAAAATAACCACGATAGAAAACTATACGTGGTTATTTATATTTACTTAATATGACGCCATTACATGGTCGCCATAGTCCAATAATCTAAGCGTTTTTGTGGTTCAGTGACAATGGATTTACAAGAATCTTTGTACTTTGCCATCAGTCCACCTAAGTTATTCGAGCCGGCTAATTTATCGATTTGTTGTTGTTTAGCGGCAATCACATCTTTTTCAACTTGCGCAGGCGCGCGATACTTTCCCGCAATAGCAACCGCATCAACTGCGGACGTTTTTAAACGGTCTCCGACTGCTTTCATTTGTGGTGCATTCATCGCACCAATCGCTTCAGAGCTAATTTGATAATAAGCTGCACATTCGATTAACTCATCAGTAAATGCCTTTTCTGCAGCATCTTCTGCACGTGCGGTCATGCTGGCGCAAAGTGCCGATACAGTAAAAATCCACATAGCAGATTTATTCATGGTTCTTTCCCTTCATGTTTAGAAATTAGTCGGTAATGTTAAGATTGATAATGCGTTAAACGAGATGTTAAAAACGGTTCAACTAGAGGCCATTCGGTTTCAAGAATCGAAAACACGACCGTGTCACGAATAGTACCATCAGCTAGGATTTTATGATTGCGTAATATGCCATCTTGCTTGGCACCGAGTCGTTCAATAGCATTTCGTGAGGCGAGATTATGCCTGTGAGTTCTAAATTCAACCGCTATGGCGTCTAAGGTATTAAAAGCATAACGGAGTATTAATAACTTAGATTCGGTATTTATGGCCGTACGCTGATAGGATTTAGCATACCAAGTGTAGCCAATTTCAAGTCTGCGATTGGGTTGATCCCAATGACAAATTCTAGTGCTACCAACAATGTTACCAGACACTTTATCACGCACGGCAAATGCAACGGCTTCACCTCGGTTTTCACAGGCTTGTGCAAACTCGACATACGCTTTCATTCCCGAAGCATCGGGGATGTTTGTATACCATAAGGTCCACAATTCACCGTCGTTAGCAGCTAAAATTAAACCAGGAACATGCTCTAATGATAATGGTTCTAAAATAACATGCTCGCCAATTAAGCAATCTTGTCTATTAATCCAGCTCAAGTTAATGCTCCTGTTGTTGATAGGTTACATTACCTTAACTGCATATAGATATACAGCCAACGGCAACAATGTTTTTATTGATATTCTAAAAACATTGTTTTCTGTTGTGACTAAAAGATTATCTTAAAAATGGCTTATCACAGCACCAGGCTGACAGCGATATGATTAAAAGCCATGATTAGCGTGACTAACCCTAAACCATCCAGCAATACTGTTGCGAGTTTTCATTGTCGGTCTCACTTCATGAGGGAAACGTTCACTTAAAAACAGCACCAAGGTTCCAATTTTAGGATTAACCACTTCTAGAGCTAAATCAGATTCATCATAAATAATCAACTCACCACCGTCGTTTTCCTGCCAGTCAGAATTTAAGAAAAAGACTGTCGATAAAATGCGGTTTTGGCTGCCGTGCAGCGCATCGAGGTGTTTTTTATAAAATGCCCCCGGCTCATAAACTGCGTAATGACTTTCAAAGTCAAATAGCCCCATAAACAAACGACGATTAAGGCCATCTTTAAGTTGACTCATCATCGACAAATATTCACGGTCAATAGGGTCTTGATTGTCTAGCCAGCTAATTTTATCCGAACGAATATCAGGATTAATTTGTTGCTCAAGACCTCGACCAACGGCGGCTTGTTTAAAATCAATATCGCGCTGAGCTTGCACTTTTTCAAGCAAGGCCAGACTTACATAATCAGGAATGATATCTGATAAGAGGATATACCCTTTATCGACTAACGCATCTGCGATCACATCCAGCATTGCTTCACTTACTTGCGAAACCATACATGCCACATCCAACAGAAAGACTACGCTTTTTACTTTACTCAAGGGCCCGGGAAGGAAATTAAGGGCCTGATTTTCGAGGGGGCGTCATTACAAGGTATGATTGCCATACCTTGGTTATTTTTGGCGATTTTATATAATAAATACGCTCTGAACAACACTTATTAAAAGCATTTAAATTCATTAACTTAATCAAACCTAACACACAACAACAGCGAACCCTAATGGTTAAATTTGGCTATGTGACAGTATCACCTCTGTCGAACCATCCTGATCAGCATCATCTAAGCGTTGAGACTCATAAGCAGCAACATGACTTTGGTGCATCTTTAACGCGAGATATAAGTCTGAATGAATTGTAATGCCTTCTTCTCCAGACACCATATCGGTTTGTTCAAACCAACTAATTAATTGTCGTTTACGCCCTGCCAATACCAAACTCACTCCGCGTTTACGCAATAATGCATTGATGTCGGTCAACATGGCCATCACGCTCAAATCTAAATGGGTAAAACATGGCACCGCATCGATAATCACGCACTCAATGGTTTCTTGTTGATTCTGACGAGCAAATCGTTCAAGCAGACGTCGTTTAAAGTAGGTGGCATTGAAATAGGTCAGTGGAGAATTAAATCGATAAATGAACACACCAGGCACAGATGCGGCTTTATCACTGCTATCAACACTACGAATTATCCCTTTGGCATCAAGCCCGAGCACTTGATCTGTTGGTCGCATGACCGTTCGTAAAAACTGAAATAATCCCAATAGCACCGCAAGGGTAATTCCGGGAATAACGCCAATAAACAAAACAGCAAAGAAAGTCGTTAAGGCCAAATAAAATGCTTGGCGATCGCGTAAACGTAATCCCCACAGCGCTTTCAGATCGATAAGATGTATTGAGGCTATCACTAACACAACGCCCAATGCTGCACTGGGAATAAACTCTAACGGCGTGGTCAAAAACACCGCCACAATGGCGATCAATACCGCCGCAATCACGGACACTAATTGAGTTTTTCCGCCATTAGCATCGTTTACAGCCGTACGAGAATCTGCGCCACTAACGGCAAAACCTTGCGAGAGAGCAGAAGCAATATTGGCTAAGCCTAAGGCTTTAAATTCTTTATCGGCATCAATGTCATAACCATTTTTAGCAGCAAAGCTGCGGGCGGTAAGCATCATACTGACAAAACTCACCATCGCTAAATTGAGCGCCGGCATGACTAACTCACGAGCGATACCGATATTAAACACTGGTGTTTGAAATGATGGCATTCCTCC